>JBEEPA010000078.1:0-2543 GCA_041191385.1 Bacteroidota bacterium
TAATTATTTTTCTAAATCGAGCTTTCTGACGTGAAATATATATTCTTTTCGGATAATTATCTATAACAATAGACAATAATTTATTTTTCACATATTCAATCCCTTCAATATGATATCTTATATTGTTTATTATAAATAATTGATTACAATGAAATACCTCTTCGTTTTCGGCATAAATAATTTTTTCTTTTGGAATATTAAATTCTTCAAATGATACGTGTTTGAATTTAAAATCACCAGCATTAACTAAAATATAATCAAATTCGTCAATAGAAATATTAAAATGTTCAAGCACCCATAATTTAGGTAATATTCTACACATCCAATGAAAATATCCATTATGCCCTCCATCAGTAGAAAGTAATAGTGTTTTACCATCTAATTTTCGGGGTTTATTTAATTTAGCTACTGTAAAAATTGGGTGCAATTCTCTACCTTTTTTGGGATCTTTATTGGCATCCGAAATCAACCTATTTTTACAATCAATAACAGTTGGAAGTAAATTATGCTGTACAAATTTAGCGTTGTTTAAACTAAAAAATAAACATTCATCATATGGTTTTTCTGTAATTTCGGTAAAATGTTTGTGTTCAAAATCATTGAGTGAAATGGCAGGTTTTAGGTTAATTTTACCACCAGGTAGAACTTTTGTGATAAACTCACTTTGTAAATTAGGAGAGGAATATTGATTTCCGAAATATTCTCTTGCTGTTAAGGATTTTATAGGGCGATAACCTAAATAACTTTGAAGTCTCCAAGGCAATTTATCCAAAATAAAGCTTAAGTTCATCAATCTATTTTTTATATTTGTTTACATTTGCAATTATAAACATTTTTATTTTGAGTAAGTCGAACATCCTAATTATTCTTCCTTTTTTTACGCTAGGTGGTGCAGAAACTCAGGCTTTTAATTTAGCAAAAGGATTAAAAATTAAAGGGTTTAACGTTACGGTAATTGCATTTGAAGAAAAAAATAAAAAGTTAATACTTAAGTTGGAAGAAGCTGGAATTTCTTGGGATGTAGCGAAATTAGATTTAAGTATAGTACACTCGAAATCAAAATTTAAATTTATAGAATTAATCAAATTCATATTTTACATCAGAAGTTTTAGACACGATTATTTGTTTCCATTTACCTATTATCCAAACATTATTTGTTCATCTATTTGGCGATTTACAGGTGCAAAAAATTGTTATTGGAATCAACGAGGGATGGAAACAATTGGAATAAATTTTATTGAAAAATTAGCGATTTGGCAAAAACCTAAATATATTTCCAACTCTATTAGTGGAGCAAATTTTATTAGTAATAGGCATAAAATTGACCAAAATAAAGTACAAATAATTTCTAATGGTTTAAATGCAAAAACACCCTATTTATCTCAGGAGGATTGGAGAAAAAAATTAAACATTCAACCAGACGAAAAAATCGTTACTCAAGTTGCGAACTTTTATCCCGAAAAAAATCATTTGTATTTAATTCAAGCTTGGAAGCTTTTTACTCAAAAATATTTTAATTATAAGTTAGTTTTAGTTGGTTATGCTCCTAACGAAATTCATTTAAATAAAGCTAAAGCTTTAGTATATGATTTGGGATTAAATAATGTGATTTTTTTAAACTCGGAAAATGATATCAGTGGATTATTAAGTGTCGCTAATATTGGCATTTTAGTTTCCAGTAGTGAAGGATGCCCTAATACTATTTTAGAATATATGCATGCTAAAGTTCCTGTAATTGCTAGTGATATAAGCCCTGTAAAAGAGGTTTTAGGAACAAATTACCCTTATTTAGTTGATTTAAATAACACAAAAGATTTAAAAGATAAATTAGATGAAATGGTAAATCAAACCAATTTTGATGATTTATTCCAATCTTATGATTCAATTTTACATACTAAATATACGAATGAAAAAATGATTAAAGCATATTTAAAATTGGTATCCAATGAGTATAATTAGTTTCATCATACCTTATTATAATCAAGCAAAATATATTGAGGAAACTTTGCGTTCGGTAATAGCTTCTACTTATCAAAATTTTGAGATTATTATAGTTGATGATGGGTCGGAGGATAAAAATAAAACTCAATTGTTAGAGATTATTGAGGTAATCAACGATAAAAGAATAAGAATTTTTCATCAACAAAATGCAGGACCCTCTGTAGCAAGAAATTTTGCTATATCAAAAGCAAATGGAGAAATTTTGGTGTTTTTAGATGGGGATGATTTAATTGAAAAAGATACGTTAGAATTAAGTTTGAAAGTGTTTAATAATACCCCAGATATTGATGTGGTATATGGTAATAATATTTTATTTGGCGAAAAAAATAAAATTATTACACCAAATGAAATTCATCCAAATACTATATTAGTTTTTAATCCAATTGCAGTTTGTGTAATAATTAAAAAATCAGTTTTTCAAAACAATCAATTCGACGAATATTTAAGTAAATTAGGTTTGGAAGATTGGGAATTGTGGATGAATTTAATCTCAAAAAATTATAAATTTCAGTATATCAATCACAATTTATTTAAAATTAGAG
>JBEEPA010000079.1:0-3407 GCA_041191385.1 Bacteroidota bacterium
TTCTTTTTTACCTCCTCTAAAACCTTTAAATCCGCGTTCAACAATAAATGCAGTTGAGTTATTTTTTGATCTAGGCTCACCTGTTCTAGCTATTACAACAGCAACATCACCCGACAAACCATGAGTAATAAAATTTTTAGTACCATTTAACACCCAGTTATCCCCAACCTTTTTTGCTGTAGTTTGCATATTACCTGCATCACTACCTGTGTTTGGTTCTGTTAACCCCCATGCAGCTATATGTTCACCTTTAGCTAATTTGGGAATATATTTATTTTTTTGTTCCTCATTTCCAAATTGCAAAATATGATTTAAACCCAATGAATTATGTGCAGCAACAGATAAACCAACTCCACCACATACCTTAGCAATTTCTACTATAGATGTAACATATTCGTAATAACTAAAACCTGCCCCACCATATTTTTGTGGAACCAAAACACCCATTACTCCTAGCTCACCTAATTTCCTAAAAACCTCTACAGGAAAAACTTGTTTTTCATCCCATTCATTTAAATAAGGTTTTATATGTTGTTGCGCAAACGATTTCAACATTTCCGCTATCATTAGTTGATTTTCATTTTGATCTAGATTCATAATTGACAAGGATTAAGGATTAACAAATAAGAATACGGAAGTAAAAAACAAAAGTTATAATTAATCAAAAACAACTATAGAATCAACATAATCAGAGTATTCTTTAAGCTTTTGCTCACCATTTAAAAATCCTAAGGCCACAACAAATGAAAAACCCACAACATTACCATTTAATTTTTTAATCAATTTCGCAGTTGCTTCAGCAGTACCTCCTGTAGCTAATAAATCATCATGAATCAGAACATTTTGACCATTTTTAATTGCGTCTATATGAATCTCAATTTCAGATTTTTTATATTCCAATTCGTATTTTTCAGAAATAGTATTAAAAGGCAATTTTCCTTTTTTTCTAATCGGCACAAATGGAACACCTAAAGCAATTGCTAAAGCATTTCCGTACAAAAAGCCTCTACTTTCTAAACCCACCACAACATCAATTTTCAAAGATGAACAATCCTGAATTAAACAATCCAAAACCATTTTATTTAATTGTGGATTATGTAAAATAGTAGTTATATCTTTAAATTGAATTCCTTTTTTTGGAAAATCAGGAATATTTCTAATTTCTGATTTTAATAACTGAGATAAACTCTCTTTGTTCATATAATTAACTTATTTAATTAGAAAATCATTCCAAATTATAGGCAAAGGCGCTTCTATGATAATGTTTTCCTTTGTTATTGGATGAATGAATTCAATTTTTTTAGCATGTAAACAAATTGACTGATTGCTATTAGGATGCCTAGCTCCATATTTTAAATCTCCAACTATTGCGCATCTAATTTTACTCAACTGAGCCCTAATTTGATGCGACCTTCCTGTAACTGGCTTTACTTCCAGTAATGGAAATTTATATTTACCCTCCAACATTACGTAACTTAACACAGATTTTTTAGCACCTGTGCGTTCATGATTTAAAGCAACCGACTTATTTATTTTAGCATCTTTAATTAGATAATGTGTTAATACAGCAGATTTTTGTTCTGGTTCACCAGTAACTAAAGCCCAATAAGTTTTTTGAACATTTTTAGATTGAAACATTTCGTTTAATCTAGCCAAAGCCTTACTGGTTTTAGCAAACAAAACTACCCCTGTTACAGGACGATCAATTCTGTGAGTTACACCAACAAAAACATTCCCTGGTTTATTGTATTTTTCTTTTAAAAAAACGGCAACTTTTTCACCCAAAGTTTTATCACCTGTTTTATCCCCCTGAACAATATCGCCAGATTGTTTATTTACAGCAATAATATGATTATCCTCAAATAAAACCTCAATCATTATTAATATTGCTCTTTATCATTAGGGAAATCTGATGATTTAACATCTTTACAATAATTTTCAACAGATTCTTTCATAACAGAATATAAATCAGCATAACGTCTTAAAAATCTTGGCGAAAAAGATTGATTCATTCCAAACATATCATGCGAAACCAAAACTTGACCATCCACACCTCCACCAGCACCAATACCAATAACAGGAACACTTACCGAATCCGCCACTTTTTTAGCTAAAGCGGCTGGCACCTTTTCCAATACAATAGCAAAAACACCTGCATTTTCTAAGGCCAAAGCATCTTCAATTAATTTTGCTGCTTCTCTTTCTTCTTTAGCTCGAACTGTGTAAGTTCCAAATTTATAAATAGATTGTGGCGTTAAGCCCAAGTGCCCCATTACAGGGATTCCTGCTGTTAAAATCCTAGTTACCGATTCCAAAATCTCAATACCTCCCTCCAACTTTACAGCATGTGCACCAGATTCTTTCATTATTCGAATAGCAGAATTTAGGGCCTCTTTTGAATTACCTTGATAAGAACCAAAAGGTAAATCCACTACCACCAAAGCCCTTTGCGCACCTCTAACAACACTTGAAGCATGATAAATCATTTGCTCCAAAGTGATAGGCAAAGTAGTTTCGTGACCAGCCATAACATTCGATGCGGAATCACCCACCAACAAAACATCCACCCCTCCTGCGTCTAAAATTTTTGCCATAGTAAAATCATAAGCTGTTAACATTGCTATTTTATGTTTCACTTTTTTCATTTCCTGAAGAGTATTTGTAGTAACTCTTGAAATTTGTTTAAAATGTACAGACATATATTTTACTGTTTAATGGACGATTTTTTTACAGGAACTCTAAGTTCATCAATTTCGGGAAAATATTTTTCCTGATTATTTTCTGATGGTTTAAAAATAGGCTCCTGTATTTTTATATCATTGATTTGTTTTGCAAGCTCTTCTTTACTTTCTGTTTTATTTTTAGTTGACCTCAATTCGTCAACTTTTTCATTTTTTTCGGATAAATTAGATTCTTCTACTTTTATTTCCTTAGCATTTTTAGCCACGTTTTTTGCTACATTTTCCTCCTTAATTATTTCGTCCTTGGCATTGAGTGAAATATCTACTTTATTCTGTTCATTTTTCGAATTATTTAGTTTCAATTCCAATTGTTCTACCTTCCTTTTTAATTCATCTCTTTCTGTAGTTAAAGCATTTAGTTTTTGAGTATTTAAGTCGGTTTCAGATTTAGAATCGTTGGTTACAGAAGTAACAGAATTATTTTCGTAATCCGCAACAATATTTTTTAGTTCCTTGTTTTCCTGCACTAAAACCTCAATTCTTTTTTCCATTGTGTTCATTATCTCCACGATATTTTGATCCTTGGTATTAAACTTTTTTTCAATCAATTCCTTTCTTAAATTTTCGTTTTGTTTCGCTAACGAATCAATACGTTCAACTAACTTTTTTACAGGAACAGTAGAAGGCTTTCCTGGAATTGTTAAATCATACACATTATAATAATTC
>JBEEPA010000080.1:0-6139 GCA_041191385.1 Bacteroidota bacterium
GTAGATATACATACTACATCATTTTAACGCCAATAACTATAGGAATTTTATTACTTTTAATATATCGAAAAGATTTTTTAATATATAAACTTAATTCCTGTAAAAATCTAAAAAATAAAATTTTTATACTGTTTTTTTATGGACTACAAGGAATTTTATTTTCCTATTTATTATTTGGCCAAATAGCTAAAATTTCTTGGGATAAAATTAACAAAAGTGCAGCTAGCGAAAACCCAAAAGAAATTATAATTTGTAAAATAACTAAATTTTATTCCAATAAAAGATCTAATCAAATCGAATTTAAATTCGATAATAAATTTGAAAAATTTAA
The DNA here is from genome assembly GCA_041191385.1 of Bacteroidota bacterium. Classification (GTDB taxonomy): domain Bacteria; phylum Bacteroidota; class Bacteroidia; order Flavobacteriales_C; genus JBEEPA01. The sequence goes on from JBEEPA010000080.1 coordinate 332, forward strand.
CGTAAGTTACAGTACAATAAAAGAATATTTAAACAAAAATCCTAAAGATTATTATTTAAAAATCGAAGCAAATAAAGGGATATGGAATTACTATTTAGTTAACAATTGGGAAATAATTAAAACTATACAATAGATTTATTGATTATCTGCAATCTAACCCAAAACTATATCTACTCCTGATTTTTAGAATCCACAATACCTAGATGCACCAAGGCATCGCCTTGACTAATAACAGGATTATTATTTAAACCAATTACCACTCCATCTTTTCTGGTTTTCATAACAATTTCCTCTTGTCCAAAAGCATCGCAAATATATCCAATCACTTGATTTTTTTTAATATGATCACCCAATTGAATTTTTGATCGAAATAAACCAGATCTTTTAGCACGAATCCATGAACTAGTTGATAACAACAAAGATGATGGAGAAGATAAGCCAAAATCGCGCATTTGTAATAATTGCATCACTCTTTTTGCACCATCTATGCCAGTTTTAATCGATAACTCATCAAAACGATGCGATTCTCCACCTTCGAAAACCAAAATTGGTTTACCCAATAAAGTAGCCGATTTACGCAAAGATTGATCACGTAATTTAGAATTTAAAATAACTGGAGCACCAAAAGCTTTAGCTAAATCCAAGTTTTCCTTATAAGAAGTTAAACAACGAATTTGGGGATAATTAGCCCTACTTTTACCTCCAGTATGAAAATCTAAACCATAATCTATATTAGGAAAAATTTCTTTCATAAACATGTGTGCCACCCTTCCAGCTAAAGAACCTCTAGGACTTCCCGGAAAACTACGATTTACATCTTTCCCATCTGGCACCTCGCGTGCATAGTTTATAAAACCAAAAATATTTAAAATAGGAATACAAATTACCGAACCTTTTTTAGGCACAACCCAAGAACTTTTAATCATTCGGCGAATAGTTTCTACACCATTAATTTCATCGCCATGTAAACCAGCCAATAGCAACAATCTTGGACCGTCCTCCTCACCACGATAAACATGCACAGGAATATTAATCATCGTTCCAGAAGGTAAGCGAGCAACCGGAATATCAATTATAGCCTTTTCGCCTTTTTTTACAACTTGTCCGTTTATTAAAATATCCTTACTTTTTGCCATTAGCATCAATTTAAACCTTAATTTTATCCTTCACTAAATTTTTAGCATTAGCCGTATTGTTTTCGATATATTCCACAATTAATGCAGCAATATTTACCCCTGTTACTGTTTCAATACCTTCCAAACCAGGCGAAGAATTTACTTCTAAAACTAAAGTACCATTAACAGAACGCATCATATCTACACCAGCAATTTGTAACCCCATTGCCTTAGCTGCCTTAATTGCTGTAACCCTTTCCTCTTTGGTTAAAGAAATTTTACGTCCCACACCACCACGATGTAAATTGGATCTAAATTCACCCTCGGCTCCCGTGCGTTCCATAGCACCAACCACTTTTCCATTAATCACAAAAGCTCTGATATCTGTTCCTTTAGATTCCTTAATAAATTCCTGAATTAAAATATTGGTTTGTAATCCCGAAAAAGCCTCTACAATAGATTTTGCCGAATTTTCTGTTTCGGCTAAAATAACTCCAACCCCTTGTGTTCCCTCCAATAACTTAATAATTACAGGCGTTCCACCAACTTTATTAATTAATCTTACCACCTCATCATCTTTAGGGAAATTAGCAAAAACTGTTCGCGGAATACCAATTCCTGCACGAGACAAAATTTGCAAACTACGCAATTTATCACGTGAACGAATAATTGCCTGAGACTCGGCAGTAGTAAAAGTATGCATCATTTCAAATTGACGAACGATTGCCGTTCCGTAAAAAGTTATAGTGCTACCAATACGCGGAATAACAGCATCAATATCATGTAAAATTTCGCCATGATACAAAATACCTGGTTTACCTTTTTCCATCACAACCGAACATGCTACTGCATCAACTACCAAAGCTTCATGCCCCTTTTTTTCAATCTCTTCAACCAATCTGGCTGTGCTGTATAACTCGATATTTCGAGATAAAATTATGATTCTCATTTTTTATATTAATTTGATAACGAAAGTAAAATAAATAAGCGAATGATTTAAAGGTAATAGCCATTTTTTTCGATAATTTCCCATGCTTGAAAAGGAATTAAATGGTTGTATTTTTTCCCCATTTTGATACCCTCTCTAATCATAGATGAAGAAATTTCGATAATTGGCGCATTTAAACGAGTAACATTATGATTTTGCGCACTATTTTCAACATCTAAATTTAATCTAGGATACACATAAATGTTATAATTTTTTTGAATAAAATCGGCATTTTTCCATTTATGCAAGGACTGTAAATTGTCTTCACCCATAATAATAGAAAATTGATGTTGCGGAAATTTTTCGGCAAAAGCCACTAAAGTATGCGCAGTGTAAGAAGGTTTAGGCATAGAAAACTCAATATTACTCACCCCAAATCTTTCGTCGTTTTTAATTGTTTCGTAAACTAAATCGTATCGTAAATTTTCGTTTAACAAGCTTTTTTTATCCTTAAAAGGATTTTGAGGAGAAATAACAAACCAAATTTGTTGTAAAACAGAATTTTCTACGATATAATTTGCTAAAGCCAAATGCCCTATATGAATTGGATTAAACGAACCAAAAAATAATCCGATTTGCATTTTAATCTAAGGCAGTTAATTGTAAAAGCAATTGTTCCCTGGTTAAAGTTTCAAACTCAAGTTTAATATCTGTAACACCAGTTGCAATAATACCTTTTCTAAAAAATCTAAAGTCTTTATTTTGGTCCATTGCCATTGCAATTATAGTTACAGGACGATTAGCTGGAACACCTTGAATTTCCATAACACCACCTTTTAAAACCTGACGTTCGTTGTTTACAAAAGCAAATAACTGAATATTTTCCAAACCTTTTCCTTGATAATTAAATTTAATTATGGTTCGAGGTGCTAAAGCCTGAAATCTAGCCGCCAAATTCCAACCTAAATCTGCTAAATTCATTTCGTATACTTCGTTATTTATTCCAACCGATGAACCATTTGCACTTGCCAACCAGGCATTCCAAGGTTTTATTTGGTTACCACCATAATAAACCGTAGGAACAAAAGGACGAACCTCTGTATTTAAATTTGCTAGTAAAAATTTTCCGTCAATCAATTTTAAATATTGATCATCTTTTTTTGCAGAAACCCACAAACCAGCCACATAATCCAATCCACCTCCAGTGTAATTGGAATTCATTTTTTGTAAAATCAAATCTTTAACTGTGTACAACTCTATTAATTGAATAGTGTAAGGCACTTCAACAGCCCCTCTGCTAGTAGTATCCTCAAACAAACTAGAATGTACAAATAATTTAGTTCCAAATTTCCCCACAATTGGTTGGTTACCATCTTCATTTGTAATCACAAATTCCTGAACCTCGGCTTGCTCTTCTTCAAAAAACTCATCCATTGATTGAAATTCATCTGTTGTAATTCTATCTTTACTGCATGAAAACAAAAAGGAAATCGAAATCAAAAAAATACTCCACTTATTCATAAAAAACAATTTTTATATACAAACGATAAGATTACCACAAGGATGTGTATGCCGGACAAATTAATTTTTTATAACACTCGCCAATGTAAAAAATTGCCCCAATTCTGATATTACTTTCCATCCAAACAGGATTTAATTTTAACTCGGCAAATGGGCGCATACAGCCTGCATTTTTAACAACTCCAAAACCTAAATCAGGCGCAAAACTATTTAATTTTGCAATATCATTTGTATAATCTGTATGGTTGTAAAAACGATTGTAAAAAGCACCAACAGTAGGATAAGCACCCCACTTTTCTTTTGGAGTTAAATTGTAATTTATACCCAAACCAGCATATAACTCAACAGTGTTTGAGATTCCTGGAAAATACGATAGCTGAGGAGAAAGAAACCAATTTTCGTTTATTTTGGCATGAACGCGTAAACCAAAACCCAAGCTCTGCACTGGCATATTATAAATTACTTCGGCTCCGTAACCAAATATTTGCTTAGATTCTTTTTGCGCCCCAAGGAACAAGGATACAAAACATAAAACTGTAAATATTAATTTTGTTTTCACTATTCTATTTTTAATCTCGACATTTTTTTTGCCAAATATACTTTATAATTCTAATATGATAAACTCAACTCGTCTGTTTATTGCTCTTCCCTCCTCATTTGCGTTAGAAGCTTTGGGTTTATTAGCTCCAAAACCTTCGTAAGCCAATCGTTTTGCATCAATACCTTGCGAAATTAAATATTCCATTACTTCCTTAGCTCTGTTTTGAGATAAAACCACATTATCATTTGCATTACCAACGTTATCCGTATGTCCGTATATAGCAATTTTCATTGTAGGTTTTGCCTGTAAATAAGCTTTTAACTCATCAATAATGGACATAGTGGTGCTAATCAACAAGAAACTATTGGTAGCAAAATTAACATCGTTTAAACGAATAATTTGTCCTTTTTTAGCCGACTGGATATCAATAGTATTGTTTTTAATTTTAACAACCCCATCAATTTCTTTAGGATTTACCTCGGTAACTTGGGTTGTAAAAGCCATATCTTTACCAGTAGCCGACAATACAAATTTTTGTTTCGTTTCTTGCGCTGCCGCAACCGAAACAACCTCTTGTTTACCACCTGCATCAACCACTTCATAACCTTTTTTTACAATTGTACTGTCGCCATTTACTTTAACAATTTTATCTCCTTTAGCCAAAACATGTTGTGTACCTTTTAACTCAACAACCTTTGCACCTGGAGGAATTATAGTTGGTTTTCCATTAACTGGTTCCACTTTACTTCCGTATTCTGCCTCCACTTCTTCTCCATCTAACTCTAATGTTATCATTGCTTTAGGAGGTTCTGGACGTTTAGGATTTGGTACACTCATAACAGCAACATACTCGCCTGTTTTACCATCCACCATAGCTTCTTTTATTTCGCCTGTAACCTCGTCCTTAATTTGAATTTTTCCATCAGCAACTGGCTTACCATTTTCATCTTTCAATACACCTTTCATAAAAACAACATTATCCGGACGAACAGCTTCATGTAAAGGAAAATGAATTAAATCTAAACCTTTAACACCATCTCCTTCTTTTCCAGCCGACATAAATGCTTGTTTCCCATCTAAACTTACAATTAAACCATGATTATCAATCTCAGAATTAATTGGATAACCCAAATTTACAGGTTTACTCCAGTTACCATTTTCATCCATTCGGGTAAAAAACAAATCATATCCTCCCATTCCTGGATGACCATCAGAAGCAAAATATAAAGTTTTACTATCAGTGTGTAAAAAAGGTGTTTTTTCGTTACGATTGGTATTAATTACTGGTCCTAAGCTTTTAGGAGCCGACCATTTACCATTATCCAATTTAGTTACATAAAACAAATCCATTGTACTTATTGTAACACCATCGAACTCAATCGATGTACTTGAAGGCCGAGCAGAAGCAAAAATCATCATTTTTCCATCGGATGAAATTGTGGGTTGTCCTTCCCATGTAGGTTCTTTATTTTCGTCGTTAATATGATCTCCCAAAGATTTAAAAGAAGACCAAGAACCATCTTTTAATATAGAAGAATACAATTGTGTATTTCTATGCTTCGGTCCTTTTTCGGGATCATTAAAACTAATAGTTAAATACATTTCTTTATTATCTGGAGTTAAACAAGCTCCACCTAATCCTAAAACTCTTTGATAATCCACATATTCTTCAAATTCATTAAATGGAGCAGCTAAAGGAATAC
>JBEEPA010000081.1:0-2818 GCA_041191385.1 Bacteroidota bacterium
CATCGCTCACGTGCATGTAGGTGCATTAGGATGGAACGGATTTTTAACTTTTGGTATGATGTATTGGTTGATACCTAAGGTTTTTAATACCCAATTATACTCTAAAAAATTAGCCAACATACATTTTTGGTTAGGTACCTTAGGAATTATATTGTATGCAGTACCAATGTATTTTGCAGGATTTTTTCAAAGTTTAATGTGGAAAGAATTTACTCAAGAAGGTGTTTTAGCGCATCCTAACTTTTTAGAAACAGTAATCGAAATTTTCCCCGCATATTATACACGTGCTATTGGAGGTAGTTTATTTATAGTAGGTGCATTGGTTATGATTTATAACTTGTATCGTACAACTAAAACAGGCGTATTTGAAGCCGAAGAACCTGCAAGTGCACCTGCATTAGTAGAGGAAGAACACCATGGCGATAAAAAAGAACACTGGCATAGATGGATTGAAAAACGTCCAGTACAATTAATGTTATTAAGCTTATTAGTTATTTTAATTGGTGGTTTAGTAGAAATGATGCCTACTTTCTTAGTAGAATCTAATATTAAAACAATCTCAACAGTTAAACCATATACTCCATTAGAATTAGAAGGTAGAGATATATATATCCGCGAGGGTTGTTATAATTGTCACTCGCAAATGGTTCGTCCATTCAGATCCGAAACTGCACGTTATGGAGAATATTCAAAAGCAGGTGAATTTGTTTACGACCACCCATTCCAATGGGGTTCTAAAAGAACTGGACCTGATTTAGCTCGTGAGGGCGGAAAACAACCTGATAGTTGGCATTTTAAACATATGTATGATCCTCGAAGTGTTTCGCAAGGTTCTGTAATGCCTCCATACCCTTGGTTAATAACTGATAAATTGGATGTTAGCAAAACTGCCGATAAAATAAAAGCAATGCAAACATTAGGTGTTCCTTATCCTAAAGATTATGATGCAATAGCGTTAGATGATTTACGAAAACAAGCTAAAGAAATTGAAGGTCGTTTGGAAGAAGAGATGAAAAAGGATAATGTAGATGTGGATTCCGAAACCGAAATCATTGCTTTAATTGCTTATTTACAACGATTGGGTGTGGATATTAGCAAAGGAAAACAATAATTAAACTGTAAAACTAAAGATATGTTGAAGTTTATCAAAGGAAATTTAGAGAGTATCTTGGGAATAGAAATTTATCCCCTTATATCTCTGGGAATATTTTTTATCTTTTTTTCGGCTGTTGTAATCATGGCTTTTAAAATGAAAAAATCTACTATTAAAGAAATAAGCGATTTGCCGTTAAACGATTAATTTAAAAAATCATGGAAATTTTTAATGCAACCTATATTCAAGATTTCATCAACGATTCGTTGGCGATGTCTTTGCTAGCAGCCTTAGTAGTTTTTGCTATCATTATAGCTTATTTAGGCAATTTATATCATCAAATTACCAAAGGAAAATTACCCGAAGTTTATGTGGAACGCAAACCAAAGGTTAAAAATAAAGAGGTAACTAACAGTGTTATAGCTGTTTTAACCGATACTGTACCTATTGAAAGAGAGCAGGAAATTATGATGGACCACGAATATGATGGTATTCGAGAGTTAGATAATAATTTACCTCCTTGGTGGGTTTGGGGATTTTATGTTTGTGTTTTTTGGGCAGTTATTTATTTAGTTCATTACCATGTATTTGAATTGGGAGATAGTAGTGCGCAGGAATATCAAAAGGAAATGATTCAAGCAGATATAGAAAACAGAGCATTTTTAGCTAAAGGAGGAAGTAAAATAACTGCCGAAAATGTAGAGTATTTAACAGATGCTATGAGTTTGGCAAAAGGGGAAAGTATTTATCAGGGCAATTGTAAAACTTGTCATGGTAACGCAGCTCAAGGAGATGTTGGTCCAAATTTAACAGATAAATTTTGGAAACACGGAGGAAGTATCGATGCTAGATTTGTAATTGTTGATAAAGGATTTGGAGCAATGCCAAAATGGGGAGATAAATTATCAGGTAAAGATATTCAAATGGTTTTATCCTTTTTAAAATCTATTGAAGGTTCTAATCCTCCTAATGCTAGAGCACCAGAAGGTGAAGAATACAAGGAATAAACGAGTGATTAAATAATAAAAAGCTACCGAAAGGTAGCTTTTTAATTTTAAACTAAGTGATTAATCTTAAAATACATTTTTAAAAATTTTAAATGTAAATATTTATTTGTAACTTAATAAGCGGTTTTTACCCTTAAACTATCTTATTAATTATGAAACGGCTATTTTTTTCAGTAGTATTTCTATTGTTTTTTTGTTTTTCAAGTTCGGGAAACAATCATTCCGCTGTATATAAAATCGAATTTGATAAAGGAAGTTGCGATATTAATGATAAAGTAATTAACAATACTTTTTCGGTTTATCGTTCTCTTCCAGAAAAATGTTTTTCTAAAGTAAGCACTTCGGGAGTAAACGAGGAAGATTTTACCGCTAGCATACAGTATATTTTAGCTAAAAATAGAGCATTGGCTTTAGTTAATTTTTTAGTAGAAAAAGGTATGTCTAAAGAACATATTAAAATTAATTTTGCAGGAATACCTTTTTTACACATTTTTAAAACCGAATCCAAAAAAGTAGAAGATTTGGTAATAAATACAGAAAATGTTGAACAAAACTGTAATTGTTATTTGATTGACGTAGCACAAAATAATGTGATTTATACAAAAAATCAAAATTATTATTTTATTTCTCCTTACAGTTTCGAAACCAATAATGGTATATCAATTAACAAAGGATATATTAAGTTATGTGTTAATGAAATTGATACAGAGGAAAAATT
>JBEEPA010000082.1:0-5061 GCA_041191385.1 Bacteroidota bacterium
AAAAAAAATTCATGCCATATAAAATAATTAAAAAAGTTTAATAAAATATTATCTTATTATTAGATTTAATCTAACATCCTAATATTATCAGTTACAGGGAAATCCGAAGTATCTCCATTATAAACTTCAAATTCATACCAACCTTTACCCATTATCCCTTCATATTTCAAAGGAATAGTATCTCTTTTTAAACTCTGAACTTTTTGTTCTACATCTAATTTAGTTACTTTAAACACTAGAGGAGTATAGTTGTCATTTGATAACTTATTTGTTAATTTATTTTCTAATAAATTACCAACCGTAGTATTAGTTATCTCAGCTAATCCATAACCAAAATAAAAACTTTCTAAATAAGGAATTGCTTTACTTCCAAATTTTGCAAACGCTATTTTTGAGACTATACTATGTAAAGAGTTTATTCCTCCAAATTCATCTAATGTTACTTCATAACTCTTTTCACCACTATAATGTCCTCCTTGATTAGAACCCATAATATCACCTTTGTTGTGTCCTTCACCATAAACCATAGTACCTCCATCATCAACATGGTTCCACCAATGTTTAACGCTATTCCATCCATCTCGAATACTTTGCGTGATAGTTTTTTCTTCTTTTGGAGGACCGCCACCTTTATGTTTTTTCTCAAACATTTTTTGTATCCATTGATTAAATTCCGCACGTTTTTCTTTTGAAATAGTAAGTTTTTTAAATTGTGAAATTGCAAAACTTTTAATATTAGATAAAATATTCTTATACCATTTTGTTTTAGTTTGCTCTTGTTTTTGTTCCGAAGGAGCTTTATTAGTTGAGTTTATTGTAATAACATCAAGATCAAAAAAAGATGGACTCCAAATATCTTCACAATTATTATTTTTACCCCAGTAATTCCAAGGTCTACCTTTTGAGTCGTTTGCTTGATCTCCTGGTGATAACCCATCGCTATTACATCCTTCGCATTTTTGATCCCCTGTAACATCCCCACTAACATCCGTCAAGTTCACCGGATTGTTATCCATACTGGTATATGAACTTTGCCACGGTTGGAACACTGGGTCGGAGCTGAACCATCTGCCTAGTCTTGTATCTAACTGGCGGAACTCGGTGGTGTAACTGCTTCCGTTACTGCTGTTTACTTCGTTGTCCTTTTAATGAGTAGTTTTATTTTTTTCTGAACTCATTTTTCTTATAACATAAATTTATTTTTTGGATAATTTAAAAAATAAATTTATGCTAACGATTCACTGCCTTGGTAGCCAAATCTGTAATTCAAAGAACCGCTGAAACCTCTGCCTTCCATGTTCATACCAAATTGATGAGGGTTTGTTTTTTATTCAAAAATCTCATCGAATTCGCCGAAGTTTTATTTTCGGGTGGCTCTTTACATGGTAATCGGCACTCATCTCTATTACGGCACTAAAATAGTAATTTTCGTTGGTTGGTGCAACATAATCGTGCGGTTTGATGTTAAGAATTTGATATTAAGAATTTGATATTAAGAGGAGCAAAGCCCTTTGGCTTTGAGGTATAATTACTTTAGTAATTTAAGCCCATAGGCTTGTTAAACAAAAATTCCTTTTTGGCATTTTAAATTCATCGAAATATGTTGGGTTGTGTAACGGACTTACCCACGCATAGCTATTATGCGTTGCGCTCCATTGCCTTGTGCCTATTGTGGTGTATAAATATCCGCCTTTGCTTATTTTATCTATTGAATAACTTTTCTCCAACACCATACAATCCGCTTGAGGCAACACCACATATTTATTGGTTTGCGGATTTAAAGCCCTAGGTTTTACAATTTTGGTAATACGGCGACCAAAAGCATTGTTTTTGGTAACTCATGCCGTGTTAAAACTTTGTTTGTTGGCTCGTGTTTTTTTATTTATTTTTGAGCTCTTTTTATGAACTAAAATTGATTTAAAATGACTAAAGGAGAAATTCATACTTCAAAAGGTGTTATGTACGTGGAATTTTACGATGATGACGCGCCTAAAACTGTTGAAAACTTTGTAACCTTAAGCGAAAAAGGATATTATAACGGATTAAATTTTCACCGAGTAATTCCTGATTTCGTAATCCAAGGTGGTTGCCCTAATGGAACTGGTACTGGTGGCCCAGGGTACAAAATAAATTGCGAATTAGATGGTGATTTACAATACCACGATAGAGGTGTTTTATCAATGGCACACGCTGGTAGAAACACTGGTGGATCACAATTTTTTATTTGTCACAGCAGAAAAAACACGGCTCACCTAGACCGTAACCATACTTGTTTTGGGAAAGTGTATGATGGCGTTGAAGTGGTTGACAAAATCCGCCAAGGCGATAAAATTGAAAAAATTGTAATTATCAAAGACTAATAAAAACATTAAAAAATGGTTATTTTACTTTCTCCTGCAAAAAAACTCGATTTTACGGAAACGACTTTTACGCATGAGTCTAAACCATTTTTCACAAAAAAAACTCAAGAAGTTTTACAAGTAATGCAACAAAAATCGGCTATGGAAATAGCCGATTTAATGCATTTAAGTAAGGATTTAGCCGATTTAAATTTCGAACGTTATCAGAAATTTAAAAAAAATCCAGAAAAACAAGCCGTTTTAGCATTTGATGGCGAAGTGTACAATGGCTTACAAGCCAACACATGGAACGAAGAAATGCTCTTAAAAGCGCAAGAAAAAATCATTATACTATCAGGTTTATATGGATTTTTAAAACCATTGGATAAAATAAAACCTTACCGTTTGGAAATGGGCACTAAATTGCCTATACAAAATCATAAAAACTTATACGAATTTTGGAAAAACGATTTAACCCAAAAATTAACGCAAAAGGTTTTTAAAAACAATACTATCATAAATTTAGCCTCTACGGAATACAGTAAAGTAATCGATTGGAAAAATGTAAAAAATCTTACTATCGAGCCAGTTTTTAAAGAATTTAAAAATGGAAAATACAGTACGGTAATGATGTACGCTAAAAAAGCACGTGGATTAATGGCAAAATTTATTTTGGAAAACAACATCGAAATTCCAGAAGATATTAAAACTTTTGATATCGAAAATTATGCTTACAACCCACATTTAAGTAACGAAAACACATGGGTATTTACCCGTTAAAATATTGGCTATACATAGCTTAAAACATTTATAATTATGCAAATATCTTACAATTGGTTAACCGAGTATTTAAAAGTTAACGTTAGTGTTGCCGAAATTGAAAAAATTTTAACCGATATTGGTTTAGAGGTTGGTGGCGTGGAAGAAACCGAATCCATTAAAGGTGGTTTAAAAGGTTTTGTGATTGGTGAAGTGGTGGAAAAATGGCAACATCCTAATGCTGATAAATTAAGTTGCACCAAGGTAAATATTGGCAAATCAGAATTGTTGGATATTGTTTGTGGTGCTAGTAATGTGGCAGCCGGACAAAAAGTAGTGGTTGCTACAGAAGGCACAGTTGTATATACAGATGAAGGTAGTTTTACGATAAAAAAATCCAAACTACGCGGCGAACCGAGTGAAGGTATGATTTGTGCCGAGGATGAAATTGGTATTGGCAAAGGACACGATGGAATTTTAGTTTTACCCAACGATGTTGTTGTAGGAACTTTAGCATCTGACTATTTTAAGGTAAGCAAAGATACTGTTTTAGAGGTAGATATCACCCCAAACAGAGCCGATGCATTATCGCACGTGGGTGTTGCAAGAGATTTAGCAGCGTATTTTCAGTCGCACAAAACACCCGTAATTTTTTGTACTCCTGCGGTGGAAAATAAAGGTAGTTTTAAATCCAATACTCAGGTTAAAATCACAGATTCCGAGGCTTGTCCGTACTACTCCGGAGTAGAAGTTAAAGGTGTTAAAGTAAAACCATCGCCAGATTGGTTAAAAAATCGTTTACAATCTATCGGATTAAAATCTATCAATAATGTAGTGGATATAAGCAATTTTGTGATGCACGAATTGGGACAACCTTTACATATTTTTGATTTGCATAAAATTGAAGGAAATACAGTAGTAGTTGGAAAAGGTAAAAACGAAAAATTTGTTGCTTTGGATGACACCGAAGTTAATATCAACCCCAATGATTTAGTTATTTCCAACGCCAATAATGTTATGTGTATTGCAGGAGTTTTTGGAGGTAAACACTCTGGCGTTCAAGAAAATACAATTGATGTTTTTGTAGAATCGGCATATTTTAACCCGATTGATGTTAGAGTAAGCTCTAAGCGCCATAATTTTAAAACCGATTCCAGTTACAGATTCGAGCGCGGCGTAAATCCGCAAATGGTACAAAAAGCATTGTTAAGATGTGTAGAATTGTTGTTTTTAGAAGCCGATGCACAATCCGCATCGGAAATCATAGAAGCAGGAGCATTGCCAGCAAGTTATTTTGATGTAGATTTCCGACCTAGTTTTTGTAACAAATTATTAGGTACAGAACTTAGTAACGAAACCATTTTAACTATTTTAAAAGCTTTAGAGATTGACGCAGATACTAGCGCTGAAATTTGGAAATTAAAAGTTCCATCTTATCGTGTAGATGTTAAACGAGAAGTGGATGTTGTAGAGGATATTTTGCGTATTTATGGATACAACAATGTGGAAATTCCGCAGCAGTTTAAAGCATCTGTAAATTACACCAACAGTATTCCGCACGAAATCATTCGTAAACAAACTGCAGATTTTTTAGCATCTAATGGCTTTAATGAAATTTTAAACAATAGCTTAACTAAAAAATCGTATTTTGAGGAATACAACAATTTAGTAGAATTGCTCAATCCATTGAGTCAGGATTTATCCGTAATGCGTCCAACAATGTTGTATGGCGGTTTAGAAAGTGTTTCGCGCAATATCAATATGAAAATGAGCGATATACGCTTTTTTGAGTTTGGAAAAACCTATACTAAAAACGGTGATGGTGCATACAGCGAACAACAAAAACTAAGTTTTTGGTTAAGTGGTAACCACAACACTACCAACTGGTTACAAACAAAAAAAAGTACAGATTATTATCAATTGAATAGTTTTGTAACTAGTGTTTTAGATATTTTAGGTGTAG
>JBEEPA010000083.1:0-3771 GCA_041191385.1 Bacteroidota bacterium
TTACAGTACATTTTAATTTACGTGGTAGAGAGTGGACATCACCGCAAAACGAAGTAAAATACTTTAATTCATTAGAAGCTTGGAGAATTGAAAAAGACGATACATCTGCATTTTCGGCACCTTCATCTATACCATCCGCAGCACAAGTTAGCGATACACCAGATGATGATTTACCGTTTTAAAAAAAATAAAAACAATTAAATTTTGATAGGTTATTCGGTTTGAATAACCTATTTTTTTTTGTTGCGAGGATGAAAATTTAAAATTACATACTCCAAATAGGAACGATCTATGTGTGTATAAATTTCGGTAGTTGTGATAGACTCATGACCTAACATTTCTTGAATTGCACGTAAATCTGCACCACCCTCGAGTAAATGCGTAGCAAACGAATGCCTAAAAGTATGTGGCGAAATATTTTTAAAAATACCGGCATCTTTTGCCAAATTTTTAACAATAGTAAAAATCATTTCTCTGGTTAATTTACTCCCTCTTCTGTTTAAAAAAACAATATCTTCCATCCCTTTTTTAATATCTAACAAACACCTGTAATTGTTTAAATAAAGTAAAATTGTTTTTTTAGCATTTTCGCCAATGGGGACCAATCTTTCCTTACTACCTTTTCCAGTAACTTTAACATACCCCTCATTAAAATACAAATTACTAAGTTGTAAATTTACCAATTCGGAAACACGCAACCCACAACTGTATAAAGTTTCGATAATTGCCTCGTTACGATGCCCTTCATTTTTAGATTTATCAATAGAATGAATGATTTTTTCTATTTCCTCCACCGCTAAAGTATCGGGTAATTTGCGAGCAACTTTTGGGGTTTCAAGTATTTTAGCAGGATCAACAGTTATTACATCTTCTAAAATTAAATACTTATAAAAAGCTTTTATCCCACTTAAAATCCTAGCTTGTGAAGTGCTATTTAAACCAATTTCGGCAACGGATTGTAAAAACAATCTCAAATCATCAGTAGAAATTTGTTCGATTTTTTTATTGTTTAAATTGTATAAACAAAACGAATATAATTTTTTCACATCGTTTAAATACGCTTCGATAGAATTAGGCGAAAGCGATTTTTCCAACTTTAAATAATCTAAAAAACCCTTTAAATACCCTTTTTCCATTGAACAATTTTTAAAACATTAATTACCACCAAACAACACAAACAAGCCAAAGTTCCCATTGCCCCACCAATAAAACTACTATTTTGTAATGTAAATAAAGCACATAAACCATATAAACAACCCGCCACAAATACAGCCCATCCATTTAAAAATTTAGCACTACACATCCCAACAAATGTAGCTCCAAAAGCAACTGTAAACACATTAAATTGTAAAATTTGAGCTGGTATATTTAATTGTAAAAAAATACCCAAAATTAATCCTATAAGAGCCGAACTTTTAACCGGATTTAAAAATTTCTCGGCAATATACTGCGTAAAAAAAGCAACAAAACCCATATATTGCATAAAAAAAATCATTTGTAAAACTTCAGAAAAATGATTTAGCTTTAACCAAAACAAAACGAAATTACTTAGCAAAAAAATAAATAAAGCTACAAAAATGTTCATGTTTACTTAATAATTAATTCTATTAAAAAATGTATTGCTGCGCCAAAAAAACCTATTGTTCCCAATTTTCCACCAATTCCATTGTGTAAATTTTGTGTAAACCAAGCAAAAGTTGCACAAACAAAAGGAATAACTACTGTGCTAAATTCGTTTAAAAAAACAAAATCGCCCATAGCAGCAAAAGCTCCTGCATAAAATATTGCTTTTGCATAATTGGAGATTTTAGGTACAAACTGTATTAAAAATGAAGCTATTGATGCCGCTAAAATTGTGTTTAAATATATTTTTAAAAACAAAGTACAATACAAACCTAAAAAACTAAACACCATCAATAACCACCATTTTTGCTGATTGTGTAAAACTGGCGGTAACAACAACCAAGAAAAAATTAAAATAAAAGCAAAATACCAAAACTGAGGCTTATACCAAATTACTAGAACACAAAATGCCAATTGGATTAAAAAAATTAACGATAAACCAATTTTGTTTTTGATATTATTTTGTATTTTTTTTTGCAATTTAAGACAATTTACCAGATTATAAAATCGGTTTAATTTGGTAAATATACTACTTTTGAATAAAATTTAAAATGATGAGTAAAACTATATTAATTACTGGCGCAACAGGATATATTGGCGCATGGACAGTTAAAATGGCTTTAGAAAAAGGCTACACCGTACATGCAACAGTTAGAGATTTAAAGGATAAAAATAAATATCAGTTTTTACAAAACATTGCAAATAATTCCAAAGGTAGCATTAAATTTTTTGAAGCCGATTTATTAAAAGAAGGCAGTTTTGAAGAAGCCATGAAAAACTGCGATTGGGTTTTCCACATAGCCTCGCCTTTTACATTACGCTTTAAAGATGCCGAAAAAGAATTGTTAATTCCTGCTTTAAAAGGAACTGAAAACATTATAAAAACTGCCAATAAAAACTTAAATATTAAAAATGTAATTGTAACCAGCAGTGTTGCAGCAGTTTGTGGAGACAATAAAGATATGGCAGATTTAGGTTTAAGTGAGTTTAATGAAGATTATTTTAACACAACGAGCTCTGCAACACATCAACCCTATTCCTACAGTAAAATAATAGCCGAGAAAAAAGCATGGGAATTATCCTTGGAGCAAAATCATTATCATTTAAAAGTAATTAATCCAGGTTTTGTTTTAGGTCCTAGTATTTCCAAAAACTCTAACTCCGAGAGTTTAAATTTCATGAAAGATATCCTTAGTGGCAAATTTTTGATAGGCGCACCCGATTTAATGTTTGGATTTGTTGATGTTAGAGATGTAGCCAAAGCACATATTTTAGCAGCTGAAAACAACGATTTCACAGGCAGATGTATTGTAGTAAATCAAAATTACAATGTAATACAATTGGCTAAAGTGATCGCTAATTTTTATCCTCATAAATGGAAATTACCTAAATTTAAAGCCCCTAAATTTTTACTTAAATTGGTAGCTCCTTTGTTTGGTGTGACAGCAAAATTTATCGAAAATAACGTTGGACATCCAGTATATTTTAACTCGGATAAAAGCAAAAAAATATTAGGATTACAATACATTCCTATTCAAAATACATTAAAAGATATGATAGAATCCTTAAAATCTTAAATTTAATATGATACATTATTACGCACAATCGCACTTATTTTTTAAAAAATATTTTTTTACAATCTCATTATTGGCTGCTTATACTTTTTTATTTACAAGTTGTAGTAAAAAAATTCAGCCCGAAAAACCAAACGAAAGTTATGTAAATAAAGAATTTCAGCCCGAAACATCAAATATTTCTATCCCTATCGAAATTGAAACAGCAAAATTAAACGCTATAGTCAACAAAAATTTAAATGGATTAATTTACGAGGATAACGATTTAAACAACAACGGTGGAGATAATTTATTGTTTAAAGTTTACAAACATAACGATATACAAATTGATAGTAAAGATGACTTTATTTATTACACTGTACCTTTAAAAGTTTGGTTAAAAGCTGGCTTCCAAAAAGAAAAACTAGGTGTAAATATTTCGCATTTTGAAGAAACAAATTTTATAGTATCCATAGATTTTAAATCTAAAATAAATATCGATAACAATTACAAACTACAAACCCAAACCGAAGTTTTAAATTACAAATGGATACAAAAACCAACTTTAAAATGGGGGATTTTAGAAATTCCTTTA
>JBEEPA010000084.1:0-20014 GCA_041191385.1 Bacteroidota bacterium
TTTGGTGGATATTACAAAAAGTTTTAATTTAAAAAACTAGAACGGAATTCTTGGCTTATTTATTATTCTTTACCTCTGTAAGGTAACAATTTTGTAACATAATTATTTTTATCATCCATATCTGAGTTTAGTAAAATGGTAAAACGAATAAAAAGTTTATGATTTATAGCATTAATTTCTTTTTGAATACTGGGTGTTTCCATCATTTCCTTCGTAAAACTAAAATTTTTTAAATGATGGTTTTGTAAAACTAAATGTGTACAAAAAGTATCTGTTTGGAAGGTATTGATTTGTTCAACAAATTCTGTTTTAAATATTTTTTGTTGTTCCTTATCTAATTTGATTTTTTGGTAAACTACAGTATCATTAATAATAACTTCTTTAACTAATTCGGCTTTAATTTCTAACAATTTATAACCTAAACTATCAATATTAGCCATTACATTAAAATCAATACTTTTATTATCTTGTTGGTATAGTCTATTTTAAAAGCAGTTATTTTAGTATTTACAGTTTTGCTAATTTTGGGTAAAATATTATTGATTTTAAATTTACTGGTTTTATATAAAATGGGATCTTCTTGTAAAAAAACATCAAAAGGCAAAAAACAAAAGCCATTGTGCCCATAAGTATTTCCCCAACTATTTTGTACTATAAAATATTCGTGCTCTAAATCATATCCAACAATTACAGCAAAGTGAAATTCTTCATTATTGTTTTTTGGATCGTAATGTAAAAAACCACCATTTAATTCGGCGTTAAAAAAAGCTATTAATGGGAATAAAAAAATACGCATTTCTTGGTTTTTGTATATGTTTTCGCATATTTTATACAAATTTCTTTTATTTTTAGGTTGAATAACTTGTGCATCAATTTTAATTTTAATTTCATTATTTTTTAAATATTTTGGTGGAGTTTTGTGAGCATAACAATAAATGGGTGCAGAGGTATCGTTTAAATTTTCGTTTTCGCAAGGATATCCATTTAAAAAATACGAATTTTGATAGGGCCATTCCTCTTCCTGAACAAATCCAATTTTATTGGCAACTATATAACAATCTTCAATACTTCCAGCTTCATTTTTTTCACCACCTATTTTTAAAAAATGCGTTAAATATTGTTCGGATAAATTATACTCAATTCCGCTAATTTTTTTTATTTCATGTTCCACTACAGTAATAAAAGCAAAAGATGCACAAGATGCTCTATATCCCTGATTTTTAACAGTGTAAAACGAATCTTGCAAACAATAAAATAAAGGTATATCAGGCTTTTTTTGAGCGTATATTACACTTGTAATAAAAAAAAATATTTTTAATAAGTTTTTACAGTTCATATTTAAAAAGAGTGCTAATTTAAAATAAGTTTACAAAGTTTAATCTTGTATTTCATTTTTAGCAACTTTTTAAGCATTAAGCGTTTGTAAATGAGATGAATAAATTTGTTATAAAAATAGTATTGGTTTTATTTTCGGGTGCTTTAGTTGCACAAAGTAATCTATATCCAGATACTTTAAATAAAAAAAGATTGGCAACGGTTATTGCTACCGAAAGTGTTTTTTATGTTTCTGGTATTAGTTTTTTATCGTTTTGGTGGTATAAAGATGCACAACGCGTTCCTTTTCAGTGGTATAACGATAACGAAGGATATTTACAAATGGATAAGCTTGGACATGCTTTAACGGCTTATAAAGAAAGCTATTTTGGATATTACGAATTGCGCAAGTGTGGTGTTAGTAAAAATAAGGCATTAATTTATGGAGGCCCTTTAGGTTTAATATTACAAACGCCAATCGAAATTTTTGATGGGATGTATGAAGGATGGGGATTTTCTAAAGGTGATATGTGGGCAAATGCAACAGGTTCGGCATTAGTAGTTGCTCAAGAACTTCTTTGGAGTGATCAAATTTTGAAATTAAAAATGAGTTATCAAAGATCAAAATATGCATTAATTTCTCCCGAATTATTAGGGAAAAATCAAATACAAAGCTTTTTATTCGATTACAATGGTCATACTTATTGGTTATCTGCTAACATCAATAAAATTATACCGAGCAACAAAATCCCTAATTGGTTAAACTTTGCGGTTGGTTATAGTGCTAATGGAATGTTTGGAGAAATTGAAAATTATAGATTTTATGGGGGTAATTTTATTCCCGAATACCAAAGATATAGACAGTTTTTATTTTCTTTAGATATTGATTGGACTAAAATACCAACTCAAAATAAGCTTTTAAAAAAGTTATTTAACAGTATGCTTATACTCAAATTACCCTTTCCAGCATTAGAATATAATCCCCAAAATGGTTTCGTATTTCATGCTTTATATTTTTAATAATTAGTCTATTAAAAATGCAAAAAATTTAATCCTTTGCTTGTTGGTTGTATAAATGTAAGGTATAAAAAATAAAAGCTAAGCTAAAGCACGAAAAAATTAGTACGCTTGTGGGGAAACTATCCGAGTTATTTATTTCGGTTAAATTAGGTGCGTAATTAAGAGCTATGATTGAGGTAAAATTATTGATAAAATGTAGTAAAATAGATGGAAAAATATTTTTGGTATAATAGTACAAATACCCTAAAATTACGCCAAATAAAAAGCGATAAAAAAAGGCTACCAACTCAAAATGAAACAAACTAAACAAGATACTAGCTACTAAAATAGCCACATGAAAATCTATTTTTTCGCTTAAAATTTTTTGTAAAACCCCTCTAAAAAATAACTCTTCGCCAATTGCAGGAATAAGTGCCATGCATAAAATAATGATTATTTGATGATTGATGTTGCTATCCACCACCAAACTATAGGTAGTTAATAAAACACTATAACTGCTTTCCTCGGCTTGTAAATCTAATTTATCTAAGCCCAAATATTCGTTTAATTTAATGCTTTCGTTTAAAATAGGCATCGCGGCAAAAAACAATAAAACAGTTATGATTAATACTGGAAGTTTTAAATTTCGGTAAGGCAAAACAGTTTTTTGAAACAATAGTTTACGTAAAATAATTGCCAAAACACCATAATTGAGCACGTTGTACAAGGATTGAAAAAGGATAATGGAGTAAAAAAAAGAGTTGTTTAAATTTTGTTTAATTTCTTTACCCATAACAATTAATTGTTCGGGTATATCTTTTTCGTGGTTTAAGGTTAAAATTAAACGATTTATTTCCTCCATGTAAACATTGTATTGTGTAGCAAAATCTGGGAAAATCTTAAAAATAATCGAGCTTAATCCTAAAATAATAAGATTGGTAATTAACCAAAATAAAACTACAATAAACAATTGTTTGCTGATATTAGCTTGATGTAAACTTTTAAACCACATAAGATATGAGTATTTTTGTATCAAAAAATTAAATGGTAAAGATAGGAAATATTGAGTTAGGAGAGTTCCCTTTATTGTTGGCACCTATGGAAGATGTTAGCGATCCGCCTTTTAGGGCGCTTTGTAAAAAAAATGGTGCCGATTTAATGTACACCGAATTTATTTCATCGGAGGGTTTGATTAGAGATGCGGATAAAAGTGTGCAAAAATTGGATATTTTTGATTACGAAAAACCTATTGGTATACAAATTTTTGGTGGCGAGTTGGATGCAATGATTGAGGCTACTAAAGTGGTGGAAAGAGCTAATCCGGATTTAATTGATATCAATTATGGTTGTCCGGTTAAAAAAGTAGTTTGTAAAGGTGCTGGCTCGGCAATTTTACAGGATATTCCTAAAATGGTACGCTTAACCAAAGCAATTGTGGATGCTACCAACAAACCTGTAACAGTTAAAACTAGGTTGGGTTGGGACGAAAATACGAAGTTTATAGTGGATGTTGCCGAAAGATTACAAGATATTGGTATTCAGGCAATTTCTATCCATGGACGAACCCGTAAGCAAATGTATAAAGGGGAGGCAGATTGGACTTTAATAAAAGCGGTAAAGGATAATCCGCGAATGAAAATTCCGGTATTTGGTAATGGAGATATTGATAGTCCGCAAAAAGCCAAAGAATATCGTGAAAAATACGGAGTAGATGGCGTGATGATTGGAAGAGCAGCTATTGGATATCCGTGGATTTTTAATGAAATAAAACATTATATGGCAACGGGCGAAATGTTAGATCCGCCAACGATTGCACAACGAGTAGAGGCTGCCAGAGAGCATTTAGATAAATCTATCGAGTGGAAAGGCGAAAAGTTGGGCGTATTAGAAATGCGTCGCCATTATACCAATTATTTTAAAGCTTATCCGGGGATAAAAGAATACCGAAGTAAATTGGTAAATACTGAGGAAGCGCAAGAAATTTACGAAATTTTAAATCAGATTGCAGTTAATTTTAACGAGTAATTATGATTTTTGTGTGGGTATTTTTAAGGTAAATACAGCAAAAAATAGGGGGAATATTAAGAAGGTAATATTTAACTCGGGTACAAATAAATAGGAGAGAAGGGTGGTGAAAAATAATACCTTTAGCAAATCTAATCTGTTGTGATATTTAAATTTTAAACCTATTAAAAAGTTGATTAATAATACGCTAATTAACAATCCAATTTCTAACATTAAGTTTTTTGTAGCCCATTGGTTTATGATATTCCATTTATCGGATTCAGAAGATAAAACAAGAGGCAAAAATTGGTAAAAAGGAAAATACGAAATAGCTAAAAATAATAAGCTTAACAGTATAACTTTGTTGCGCCTAAAATTTTGTAGTTTTAGGAGTATAATCGGACTAAATATTAAAGTTAAAGGCTGAAAAATTATGGCTAAAAACCAATACCAACCTGCCTTAATATCTTGTACCATAGCAAAATAATGTAAGGATAGCACTAAAAAAAATAAAGCGATTATATCCACGGCGCCATAAAAATATATTAAAACATACACTAAAGGATTTGCCCAATACCATAAAATGTTTTTTGCGGATAATTTGTATCGTTCCAACATTTTAACGCTTGTTTGATACAATAAAACCTCAACAATTAACAATACCAGCTTTACAATAAAAAAAGATAAAACAGTGTTTTTAACGCTGGTTAATAAATATGAAAATATAATTTTTAATGGACCTAAAAATACACTTGTACTGTATGGTTGATTGTTTAAAATTTCTATAATCCATTTTTGATATGAATCTTCCAATGCAGGTAGGTTTTTAGCCGTTAAATTTTGAACAAAAGGAGGGGTATTGTGGTGCATTAAAATACCCGGAATATATATATTTTTATATCCTTGCACATATTCCGTTACATAAAATAAAGCAATAAATCTTGGAATAAAACCAACCCAAAACAGCCAATTTGTAAATCGTAATTGGTAATAATAAATAGCCAATAACAATACAACAGCTAAAATCCATAAATAATTTAATGTATTTTGGATGAGGTATACTACCAAAAAAGCAGCTAAAAAAGCACTAAGTACTTCAGTAATTATATGATTATACCACTTTATGGAGGTATTTATTTTCAAAAGCCTTTGCTTAATTGGTTTAAGCTATAAAATTAAATCTTATTTATGGTAAAAACAATTGTTTGATAAATTGAAAATTAAACTACTTTAGCTTTATTTGATATACTAAATCGTTAATATTTTTCATTAAATCCTATTCCTTTAAAAATTAAATCCTTGGTTTTGTGTATTCTAGCTAAACGAGTTGCAGATTGTTTAGCTTGCGAAAAATGAATGATATAACTTCTTTGTCGGCCGGGAGTTAATTTGTAAAATGCCGTTTTAAATTCGGTATCTTCATCAAAAACCTGATTTAATTCATCAGGAATTTCTAATATTTGTTTAGGAATTTCTATTTTATTTCCACTTTTTTCAATTTCAATTGCTTCATGAATATATTCCAGCAATACATTTTCTAGCGTAATGATATCTTTTGTATTGGTAAATTTAACAATTCTACCTAGTTGAATATTTCCTTGTTGTTGTAAAATTTTGTGTTCATCTTTAAGCAAAACACCTTTAAAAAACACAATATTTGCACTGTCTTTTAAAACATTAACCGATACAATATTTTTATCATTTAAAGTATATACAGGCGAACCCCATTTAATTTCTTCTTTTAAAGGAGTTTGTAACACAATGCCTCTTAACAAATCTAATTCGGCGCTCCATTTTATTACTTTGCATTGCGGAGTAGCTCCATATTTACAACGCATACAACCATTAATTAAATAGTTTTCTATTGTTTTATTCATAATAGTATTGTATAAAAAAAGCCTCTGTAATAGAGGCTTAAATTTATTTAATTAAGAAAGGGAATCTATCAAAGTTTTTCAGGGCAATTCCAGTACCTCTAGCTACTGCTCTTAACGGATCATCAGCAACATGAACAGGCAATTTAGTTTTTAACGAAATACGCTTATCTAAACCACGTAACATGGAGCCACCGCCAGCTAAATAAATTCCAGTTCTAAAAATATCAGCCGATAATTCAGGAGGAGTCATTTCTAATGCACTTAAAATTGCAGTTTCAATTTTGGTTATACTTTTATCCAAACAATGAGCAATTTCAGAGTAGGAAACAGTTATTGCTTTAGGAATACCTGTCATTAAATCTCTACCATGAACAGCCATATCTTCTGGCGGATTATCTAATTCTGTTAATGCCGAACCAACCTCAATTTTAATTCTTTCCGCAGTACGTTCACCCACTAAAATATTGTGCTGACGACGCATATAATCCTCGATGTCTTGTGTAAATTCGTCCCCTGCAACACGTATAGATTTATCACAAACAATACCGCCCAAAGCAATAACTGCAATTTCGGAAGTACCACCACCAATATCAATTACCATGTTACCCATAGGCTCTTCTACATCAATCCCAATTCCTATGGCAGCAGCCATTGGCTCTTGAATTAACCTAACTTCTTTTGCACCAGCATGCTCTGCCGAGTCTTTTACGGCACGTTTTTCCACCTCAGTAATACCAGAAGGAATACAAATTACCATACGAATATTAGAAGGCTTAAAATACTTCTTTTTTCCTTCGTTAATCATTTTAATAAACCCTCTAATCATTTCCTCTGCCGCTTGGAAATCGGCAATTACACCATCCTTTAAAGGGCGAATTGTTTTGATGTTTTCGTGAGTTTTTCCATGCATCTGCATAGCTTTTTTACCAATTGCCATTACTTCACCAGTGGTTCGGTTTTTAGCAATTATCGAAGGTTCGTCCACTACTACTTTATCATTTTCGATAATTAAAGTGTTGGCAGTTCCTAAATCGATTGCAATTTCTTGATTTAAAAAATTGAATAATCCCATTGTATAGTTAGGTGTTTTTTAGTGTTTAAAATGACGAATTCCTGTGATAACCATAGCCATATTGTGTTGGTTGCAGTAATCTATACTTTCTTGGTCCTTGATTGAACCACCTGGTTGAATAACTGCTTTAACACCTTCGTTGCAAGCTAATTCTACACAATCTGGGAAAGGGAAAAATGCATCCGATGCCATAACCGCTCCGTTTAAATCAAAGCCAAATTCTTTAGCTTTAACCACAGCTTGTTTTAATGCATCAACTCTAGAAGTTTGCCCTGTACCACTTGCGTATAATTGTTTGTTTTTTGCAAAAACGATGGTGTTGGATTTGGTATGTTTACAAATTTTAGCTGCAAATAATAAATCGCTAATTTCTTGAGTATTAACGTTTTTATTGGTTACCAATTTTAAATCTTGTTCGGTTTCGGTAACTAAATCTCTATCTTGAGCTAAAACTCCGTTTAAAGCGGTACGATATGCTTTTTTAGGTAATTGGATGTTTTTACGACGTAAGATAATACGGTTTTTTTTGCTTGTTAAAATTTCCAATGCTTTAGCGTCGTAATCTGGTGCAATTAAAACTTCAAAAAATATTTCTTGAATTTTTTCGGCAGTTTCGGCATCCACTTTTGTGTTGGTAATTAAAACTCCGCCAAATGCCGAAACAGGATCAGCAGCTAAAGCATCGTTCCAAGCATCTAAAACTGTATTTCTACTTGCAACACCACAAGCGTTATTGTGTTTTAAAATTGCAAAAGTAATATCTGTAAATTCATCAATTAAATTTACCGCAGCATCAACATCCAATAAGTTGTTAAAACTTAATTCTTTACCATGAATTTTATCAAATAATTCTGATAAATCGCCGAAGAAAATACCTTTTTGATGTGGATTTTCACCGTAACGTAAGGATTGAGAAACCTCGAAACTTTCTTTAAATGCAGTTTCGTTACCTTCATCAAAATATTTAAAAATAGCAGTATCGTAGTGCGAACTAACGTTAAATGCTGCTTTTGCTAAGTTTTTACGATCTTGGATAGATGTAAATCCTTTGTTTTCTTTTAACAATGCTAACAAATAACCATATTGATTTTTTGAGGGAACAATTACAGTATCCTTATAATTTTTTGCAGCAGCACGAATTAATGAAATTCCTCCGATATCAATTTTTTCAATAATATCATCATGCCCTGCACCTGAAGCAACGGTTTTTTCGAAAGGATATAAATCTACAATTACCAAATCAATTTCTGGAATATTGTAAGCTTCCATTTGAGCAACATCTTCAGCCAGTTCTCTACGACCTAAAATACCACCAAAAACTTTTGGATGTAAAGTTTTAACTCTACCACCTAAAATTGAAGGATAATCGGTAACATTTTCAACGGGAACAACTTTTACTCCCAACTGTTCGATAAAAGTTTGTGTTCCACCTGTGGAATATATGGTAACATTTAATTCGTTTAATTTTAACACAATTTCATCTAAATTACTCTTGTCGAATACAGAAATTAATGCGCTTTTAATTTGTTTTAATTCACTCATTTTAACTGGAAAAATTTTAAGAAACAATAAAGATGCAATTTTAAGGAATTACTAGCCTTATATCAATAAAATAAGCACTTAATTTTTCACATAATTAAACAAACTTATTAACGTACAATGTTTAATATAATTTTGCCACAAAAGCACACTTTTTTTTTAACAGATATTTTTATAAAAAACGCGATTATTTATTGTAATCAATTTGTTAAAACTTGGAAAAAATTGGAATCTGATTCCAATTTTTTCCTATTTTTGAATTATGATTTATAGAGAAGCTACTGAAAAATTAACTGATTTAGCACAAAAATTTAAATGTGTTGCAATAGTTGGCGCGCGCCAAACAGGAAAAACAACCTTGGTTAAAAGTATTTTTCCTGATAAAAAGTATATATCCTTAGAAAATTTAGATATCAGAAGTTTTGCAATCGAAGATCCAAGAGGTTTTTTAAATACCTATAACAACGCAATTTTAGATGAAATACAGCAAGCACCTCATTTATTTTCGTATTTACAAGAAATATTAGATAACAATCCTGTTAAAGGGCAGTATATTTTAACAGGATCAAATAATTTTTTATTACAACAAAATATTACGCAAAGTTTAGCCGGAAGAGTTGGATATTTAGAATTATTACCTTTGACGCTAAGTGAATTAAAATCTTCAAAATTGTTATATCAAAGTGATGAAGATTTAATTTTAAATGGTTTTTATCCTCCAATTTATGATCAAAATATCCCTTTTGGAGATTGGTGTCCCAACTATATTAAAACTTATATTGAAAAGGATGTTCGACAAATAAAAAACATTAGCGATTTATATGTATTTGAGAAGTTTTTGAAAATTTTAGCTGGTAGAACTGGTCAAGAATTTAATGCAAATACATTAGCATTAGAAGTTGGGGTTGATAATAAAACGATTTTATCTTGGTTAAGTATTTTGCAAAGTAGCTATATTATATATTTGTTAAAGCCTCATTATCAAAATTTTAATAAAACTATTGTTAAACGTCCAAAGATTTATTTTTATGACACTTCACTAGTTTGCAGTTTATTAGGTATCAGAAATCAAAATCATTTAAGCACACATCCTTTAAAAGGAGCAATTTTTGAAACCATGGTTGTTACAGAGTTTGTTAAATCTTTTACAAATAAAGGATTACCTATTAGTTTGTTTTATTGGAGAGATAAAACAGGTAGAGAAATTGATTTAATTATTGAAGAAGGTCAAGATTTAATTCCAATAGAAATTAAATCGGGTAAAACAATACATGACGATTTTTTTAAAAATTTGAATTATTGGTTAGGTTTATCTAAAAGTAAAGCATCATTTTTATTACATTCAGGAGATACTTTTCAATTAAGAAGTAACGGAACGGTGGTTCAAAATTGGAGAAATTTAAAAAATATATAACCTTTTAGGAAAAAATTGGAATCTGATTCCAATTTTTTCCTAAAAGTTAAAATTAAATATAAAAACAAGTTACATTAAAAAATCTTGTAAAAGTATAAACTTCCTAAGGCATCTCCCACAATTAATTCGTAGCGATTATCATTATCTAAATCTACCAAAATACATGGAGTAGATCCTTCGATTGGGAAATTATCATATAAATTACCTTCAATGTTATAGGCAAAAACTTTTTTGTTTTTGGCGTTGGTTAAAGTGTAAATTATTTTATCGTTTGCATGGAAAAATTGTACACCATAATCGGGATTAAAATCGATATTTTTAATTTCTGTAATTGCTTTTTTACTTAATTTGTAGGCATAAATATTTCCTTCATCTAAAAACACAATATCTTTTCCTTTATCATTATTAATATTGCTTACATAAAATTGATGACTAGATGTAAAAGCTTTAATATTAATAGTTTCAAGCTCATCTGTTAATTTTACCATAAAAATTGTACCGCTTTCATCCGTAGTTAACACACCCGAATTTTGAAGTGAAGAACCCATAATTACTTCATAATTTCCTCTATTTTTTGGTAATTTTGATAACAATTTAACTCTATCTTCACCTTTGCGATTTAAAACTCTAACATTTCCACCAAAATCGGCAAAAATGATATAATCTTTATTATTAATTTGCAACAATTGAGGAGTATTTACAATTTTATGCGATGTTGGTTTAAAATTCCATCCTCCAATTTCTTTTCCTTCGATACCAAAATTTAATATTTTATTTTGTGTAGGAATTAAAATACGGTAATTTCTATTTTTATCGTAATCTAAAACAGCAATACCGCAAGTTTGCTCGTTTTTTAATTTAACAGGGAAACCACTTACATAATCGCCGTTTCTATCAATTAAATGTAATTCTTTACCTGTACCAAATAAGTATTGCAATTTATTGTTTTTATAACAATCTACCTGATGAATATCGCCAATAATTTGATTTTTAAGTGATTTTTTCCAAATGATTTTTCCAACATTATTAATTAAATATAAGGTGTTTTTATTGTCCTGTACCATCAATTCTTTCTCGTTGTTGGTATGATTTATAACAACCCATGGTTTTTGCGTAAAGCTTGCATCCAAAGCGCTTTCGATTAATGATACTGCCTGATTTTCCTGAATATCCATTTTATTTACATACACATTGGTATAATACAAATTGGCATTACTTACAAATTGAATAGCTAAACCATCCAATTCTTTTATTTTTCCATTAATGGCATTAAATTGTCGTGCCCAATTGGGGTGTAAAAAATAACTGTAAAAATTGGAAATTTTTTTACAATTAAAATACATTAAATAACTGGATGTTTTAGATAAATTATCGGTAAACGAATTAAAATGAACGTTTTTTTCTAATGTTTTGGCGCTTAAATAACTATAAATTATATTTTTTAAGTTAGAAATGTCATTGGCAAAAACAATATAGTCCTCAATAATAGTGTAATAACTTTTGTTTAAACTCATATAAAAATCACCTAAAACTGTAGGTAAAAATTCGGGTACATTTAAATTGCTAATGTTGTAATTTAAATAGTTTAAAACATCTTTTTTTCCTTTTGTAGCAGTTAAAATTTTTTGTAAAGATGCATCAGCAATTTCAACATCTTTAATGTGTATGGCAACGGCAAAATTTTGCATTACATTATCCTGATTTCCTTCGGTAACAAAAGCACATACATCATTACCAATCCAACTAAAAAAATCTTTTTTAATATCTAATTTATATCTCTGATTAAAAACTTCAAGGTTGCGGTGGTGGGCATAAAGATTTTTGGTTTCGGCTAAGTATTTTTCGTAATTAGCATAAAAAACATTAAAATCGCCAAAACCTTGATAGTTAAAATAACTGGTATTATTGGGTAAAATTTTACTAACAGCATCCATTTTTTGTGGAGTAGTGTTTAAAAAGCTTTTTAAATAACCTTGTGTACTATCTCCAACATAGGTAAAACCGTTCATTAAAATTTTATCGTCATTTAATTTTACATCCAATTCCATCCAGTTACCAAAATGGTTAACCTTGTTTTGTACAATTCCTAAATAAGGGTTTTCCAAGTTAAATAGATAATCGCCAACTTTATTAAAGTTGATAAAAACATTAACATCTGCCAATTCATCCGATGAGCGATATAATTTTTCAAACCCTTGCATTTTACCCAAAGATTGTCCGTGTTTATAGTGCCTAACAACAGTTTCGGCTAAAATTAACGAGTTACAAACAGCTAAACAATTACCAAATTGTACAATATGTAATTTTGAGTTGTTTTTTAAAGTGATGGAATATATAAATTCCTCATCATATTCTTTAAAAGTTAAATCTTTTGTAAAATTGGCATCCGAGATAATATTTTTGATATCGTTATTATCATCATTGTTAATTTTGGTAACAAATAAAAATCCTTTACTACTTAGTCCGGTTTTATGAAATGAAAGTAATAAATTTTTATTTTTAAGTACTTCATTTATATTGGGATGTTTTAAAAAAAAGGAATCTAAACTGGCAATATTTTTTTTAAGTTCTTTAGCATCTTTAAAACTAAAAAAAGCTTTACCTATGGGCGAGTTAAATAAATTATTTGCTACATCAAATGGATTATTACTTTTAATAATAGCAAAAGCATCCGCAGGTATCATGTCGATGCTTTCCGAATCAAATTCTCTATCAACGTTGGCTCTAGGAATAAAATAATATAGTAAATAGCCTACCAATAAAAGGATAATGCTTAAAATAATCCACTTTTTTTTATTCATTTTTTACAATTAACAGAAGGAAATTTTACAATTCAAAAAATCTCGTCGAAATTAAAGTATATTACAGCACAAAAATTTACTATAAATAGGCATTTATAAACATTTAGATGTTTAGTAATCAGATGTTTTTTGGAAATTTGATATTCAAATTAGTTTTTATTCCTGTAAACTAATGTAATCTTTAAAATCTTGCTCTATGGCTTGAGAAAGTTTTTTGCCTATGATTTTTGATCCAATCGGACTAAAATGTGCGTGGTCGGGTTGTGCTAATGGAGGTTGAGCGTTTACCCAATTTATCATAGAGTTTGGTCCGCCCATTACTTCTTGCAAATCCCAAAAAGCGCAGTTGTTAGCAAAAGCTGCATTTTTTTGTGCCTGTTTAATAAGCTCTAAATTTGGATAACTTTGATATTCATCGTTATTAAAATAACACATATCAGATATTCCAATAACTAAAATAGCTGCATTGGGCATTAATTTTTTAAGTAAAACTAACTCGTTGCTCATTAATTTTTCGTAAAAATCATAATTGGATAAAATATTGGGCACTATGTTAATACCAAATTGATAAATGATTAATCCAACATTGAAATTGTCTAGCTGTTTTTTTAAATTTTTAAAATTGGCTTTGTTTAAATTGATATAACTGCTGCCCCGCATAGGGATATTATCTACCGTAACCCCCGTATCGCTATCTAAACTTATTCCATAAAAATCTATATTATTTGATGCATTGGATAGGGTGAAATTAAGCTGTTGTTTTAAATTCGCTTTTAAAGGAATTTTTATCATTTGCACTTCCTCAGATGCTAATATGTTTTGAGATATACTCGGGATATTTTTTTGCGCTACAGTACAGTTAATTTCCTCATTTTTATTATTAAGTAACAATTTAATATTTTTAAAATTTACAGTTTTTGATTGTGCAAATCCGCTAGTTTTTACCGAAAAAACCCCTGGATTTTGTAAGTTTTGCAACTGATGGAAATAACCTGTAAAACCAAATAAATTGTGAGGTGCATTACGTTTACTGTTAAACCATTGGTGTTTTTGCCAATTGTTTAATTGTATTTGTGCCGATGGTTTTCCGAAGTTATTTTCCGATAAAGGTAAAAATCCTGTACCGCTTCCTCCCCAAATTTTTTGCAATTCTTCTCTTAACACACTGCTTATTCTGTCGCCTTCTATTTGCGAATCGCCAAAATGTAAAATTCTAATGATATCCTTGGATTTTTCTGTTTTAATTTTTTGATAAAAGGAAAATAATACATTTCCACTATTGTGCGGATGTTGTATCCAATCTACCTCTAAGCTATCTACTATAAAATTGCTAGATACTTTATAGTTAGAGTGTTGTATGTTTTTTTTAGATGCTGGAGGATAATTGTTTACAGTATATTTTTGTAATGTAATGATACTTTCTAAAGTTGGAATTTTTAAGGTTAACGCACCAATTTTAACTTCTTTAATAGAGTTTAAGCCAATAATTAAACCCCAAATTAAGCCTAAAAACAATAGTATTTTAAATACAGTAAACGGTTTAATCATTTAAAAAATCTTTAACGATTGTGCTACAGCGTTAATTTGATGAATAAATCTGCGTTTGTTTAAATTTGGTGCAAAAACAAATCCATCTACCAAAATAATTCGTTTATTTTTTTCGTCGTACACCGCATATTGTACAAAAGGTCCGCCCATAGTTGCGTTAACCATGTTCCACCAAGATTTATTTCGGATACTAAAACTGTTTAAAACTGGTATTGTATCGGTATAAATTGGGAAAGATTTTTCGTGTTCTACATAGGTTTTTTTAGCTCTGTCAGGTCCTAGTAAGTATATTTCTGTTAAACTATCACGTTTGTTCATTAAATATTTGGTGGAAAATTGATTGGGATTTGTGTAAGGAAAATAATGAATAAAAAATCCAATTTGGTAATAGCATTGGCTACTAACACCTTTATCGCAGTTTAAAGTTCCTTGTTTAGAGAAATAAACAAAATTTTTGGTATTGTTTATTCGGTTAAAATCTTTTGCAATTTCTATACTTAAATTATGGTCTTCTATTAACTTACTAATATGATCCAACCCTCTATTTTTAGATAAATTAGATTGTATAGTTTGTAAACGATGTGTATCAAAATGTGCATAAATATCTTTAGCGTTTTGCTGTAATAAATCGTTTATTTCGTTTATGTTTTTACCAATTATTTTGATGTATTTTTGATTTTTAGCAGTTCCAACACTGGGTTCAAAAACACCCGATTTTAATTTTTTGTCGATTTGTATTTCTAAAATATGACGTTGTTTTTTAAGTAAATCCGAAAAGTTTTTTGAAGATACATTAGCAACATCAAAATCTTTTTCGATTTGGAATAATCCTTTTATATTTTCTTGAAATATATTTTCAATTTTAACTTTCACACCTTGTAACCAAAGGTTTTCATCAACAACTATTAAAATGTCGGATACTTCACCAATTGCTTCAGGTAATAAGCTAGCTTTACGTATGCGTTTTTGTGCTTCATCCTGATTTTCACAGGAAAATAAACTAATTAATAGGAAAAATATAGCGGAATATCTCATCATAATTTTTAGGATATAAATTGATTGGATAAAGCTAAAACAATTTATATGTATTACAAAAAATCCAAATTTATAAATGTTTAAAAATTACAATAAACAATTAAATTTAGTTGGTTACGGTTGTTGGTTCCTACCAGCTGGTTCATTGCGCCAATCTCGTATCTAAAATGCTTGTTTTGTTTGTAACCTAAACCAGCATATAGGCGGTTTCTATCAAACACTTCATTTTTTGCCGAAAACAAAAATATTTCGTTGTACATGGAATAATAAAAAGTATTATTTTCCATTTTACTTTTACTTAAAGGTACATTTAGCAACAAAAAATATCTAAATCTGATGCTAAAATCGTTTGTAAAAAAACGTTCTTCTAATCGCAAACGATGCGTTGTGTACAAACGTTTGTAATTAATTTTATTGATATTTTGCTGAAAAATCCGATGCTCTACAGAGTTGGTTTTAGTAATACCATCATTTAAATATGGTTCGTTGTAAATATATCCGTAACCCATTAAAAAATTCCACTTTTCTTTAATTTGGTAACCTAAACCAAATCTAATCAACAACTGTTCTGTATCGCCTAAATAATTAAAGTTTCGGTATTGAATTTCGTTGTGGAAATTCCATTTGTTTTTAAATTTTATATCTCCAAAATATATTAACCAATTACCAAAATCCGATTCCTGCGCATAGGATTTTATTCCAAAATTAATTGCTAAACAAATAAAAATTATTTTCTTGAACATAAGGCCTCCAAAAAGTAAAAATTAAATTGATTTTTATTTATTGGAAATGTATAAATTACTCACCACTCCGTCCTACGGACACCTCGCCTCAAGGCGAGGAGCTACGAACACTTCTAAATAAATAATAGCATAGCTATTATTAAATTGCGATAGCAAAAAATACGTGCGTTAGCACTCCGCTATCTCCTTGCACTCGGGCGAGGTGGCGTAGCCGGAGTGGGGAATTTAGTTACAATCCAATAAAATCTAAAAACGAAATTACACAAAGGTAATTAAATAAATTACTTTTTGGCTTTGGATTTACCAATCAAAACAAATTGATTTTAATCGCAAATTTTATCTACCGTGCAGGATTTCCCATCAATTACTTGTAATTTTTGCACAGGGTTTTCGGCGCGCCATTCTTTGTATGCTTTCTGAATATTTTGTAAAAATACCGATGAGTCCTGTGCGCCATTTATAGCGTATTTTCTGTTGAGTACAAAAAACGGTACACCACTAATACCTAAATTTCGAGCCTCTTCTATATCAAAATTTACTTCATTCGAAAAAGATTTATGTGCCAACACCTCTTTTAACTCTTGTGCATCTAAACCTACTTCTTGAGCAATTTTTAGCAAAACATTTACATCATCTACATTTAAACCGTGTGTAAAATAGGCTTTTAATAAAGCACCTTTAGCTTCGTTTTGTAAATTTTTGGTTTTTGCATAATGTATAAAATTGTGTGCTAAATAAGTGTTGGCTACTACAATTTTATCTGTATTAAATTCAATTCCTGCTTTTTTTCCGGCAGCAATAATATTTTGATTCATTTGTTTTACTTGTTGTAAAGGATAACCTTTACGTTGGGATAAAAATGTTTCGATATGGATGGAAGTATCTGTTTTTAAACCCGGACTCAATTCAAAACTTTTCCAAATTACTTCGATATCGTTTTTAAACTCAAAAGAATTTAAAGCTTTTTCGAAATTATGTTTTCCTAAATAACAAAACGGACAAGCTACATCGCTCCAGATTTCAATTTTCATTTTATTTTGATTTAAATTAGATTGGGTTTGAATATCAGTTACCACCTGATTTTGTGAACAAGCATTTCCAAAAACAAAAAACAATGCGCTGTAAAAAAATGGTTTAAACATGATACAATTTAAGGCTACAAATGTACTACAGATAGATATACCAAGCGTACTAAAAAGTATTAAAACACATGAAATTTATTGTGTGTGGATTTTTTTAGATTGGGATAATCCTGATTTATTTATCAAACAAATTACTTTAAGAACTTACGCAAAGTAAAAAATTTTCTCGTTTTCTTTGCGTTTACTTTTGCGATCTCTTCCTGAAATAAATTTTAAGGTTGAGATTTGATAATGAAAACCAAGTTGAAATTTTTAAACCTTAGGTGGCAAAGTTTAAATAAGACCTTTAAACATTAAAAAACTTGCAATTGATTATTATTTTATTGAGATTTGTATTCAATTTTGGTCAAAATAATTTAATAAAATAATGAATTACTTTTAAAATGGAAACTTCAAATTGCGATATTGCAGAATACTTGCATAATAAAGATATGATTACTGTATATTTAATTCTAAGTTAAAAGAAGAAACTGAGGATGAGATTTTTCAGTAATATATTGTATTTTCAGAACAAGTTTATTTAAATCATTATCACAAGTTTCAAAACTTCAATTTACCAAAATTACAAAAATGACTAACTGCGCTAACTATGGGAGTAGTAATTCTAATTGGAATAATAATTTTTTTTATTTGGGTTATTACGGGTAAAAACTCGAATATAAAATTAACTTATACACCTTCAACAAAAAATAAGCCAATAGACACATCAACGTTTATTGCCGGCTACTTCCATGAAATTGCAAAGAACGATAGTGAAGAAGGTAGGCACAGTGACGCTATAGAAAAATATAACAAGGCTATTTATCATGAGCCTACTGCAATTTATTATAATAATAGAGCATTTTCCAAATCACAAACGAATGATTATAAAGGCGCAATTGAAGATTACACGAATGCAATACAACTTTCTCCAAATGAAACATTATATTGGCTAAATCGAGGAGTTACTCATTATAATAATAACAAAAATGAATTAGCTTATTCTGACTGGAAGAAGGCTACTGAGCTTGGTTCTGAGAAGGCCAAAGAAATGCTTGAAAAATACTGTAAAACCAAAAGCGTTGTTCTACAACAAAATATATCATCGCAGAATATAAATATTTCACAATTTGCAACAAACTTAAAAAAAATTAGATTAAAACAATACCAAATTTCATACTTGTACCATATTACACATAAAAATAATCTGGGTAATATTTTAGAAAGCGGACTTTTATCTCATAACGAAGCACATAGAGGACTTAATCAAATTGATATAGCTGATAATGAAGTTAATAATAGACGAGAAAAAAGAGAACCCGTTTTTAATCGAAGTTTACATGACTACGTACCACTTTATTTTAATCCCAAAAATCCAATGCTTTTTAGACGTAAAAACATTCAAAATGACATTGTGATATTAGCAATTGAAAAAAATTTACTTTTAGATCAAAATGTATTATTTACAGATGGCAATGCAGCATCCAAAACAACAAGTTTTTATAATACAATAAACAATTTATCTCTCCTAAATTGGAAGTGCATAAACAGTGAATATTGGAATGATTACCAAGATGGCAAAAGAATTAAATGTGCTGAAGTATTAGTTTATCCTAAAATAGAGATTGCATCAATAAAGAAAATCTATTGTAATAATCAAATTACATTAAATTTTATAAGAACTAATATTAATGCAAATATCCATATAGATGCTGAAATAAATAACAATTTCTATTTCAAAAATATTACTTCTTTTTACAATCAAATAGAAAATGAACCTCTTGATGATTTACCTTTCTAAATAATGGAAATAATAAAAGGAAATATTTTTACAACAAAGTGTCAGACAATTGTCAATACGATTAATTGTTTTGGTGTTATGGGTGCTGGTATAGCATATGAGTGTCGTTTACGTTATCCTAAAATGTATGAACGTTACTCTGAGTTATGTAAAGAAAAGCTAATCAATATTGGATCTTTGTGGCTATACAAAAGCGATGACAAATGGGTTCTTAACTTTCCAACAAAATATCATTGGAAATATGAAAGTAAGCCTGAGTATTTAGAGAAAGGTCTTCAAAAATTTCTAGACACATACAAAGAAAAAGGTATTACATCAATTGCATTTCCACTTTTGGGTGCAAGTAATGGTGGTATTGCTGAAAATGTATCAATTGAGATAATGAAAAAATATTTAGGAAAATGTGATATACCGATAGAAATATATTATTATGACTCTGACGCATACGATGATTTATTTCTAAGATTTTAAAACATATGGAACTCTATTCCAGAACATGAATTATCAAAAAAATCTGGATTAAGAATAGATTTTGTTACAAAGATTAAAGTTGCTTTAGAAAATGACAATATTCGATCGTTAAGTAGACTATTGACGGTAAAAGGCATAGGTGAAGTTACACTTGAAAAATCATTTCATTTTATAAATAACTATAATCATTCGGCGCAACAACTTATGTTCGATAATCCAAAGTTATAAGATGAATAAAGAAATTTATGGACTGAGTGATCTATAACATTCTTATA
>JBEEPA010000085.1:0-5219 GCA_041191385.1 Bacteroidota bacterium
CTATTCAAAATATTTCTAATGTGGAAATGTTAGCGTTTTCAGTTCAAAATTGGATAGTAAACAATACAAGTGCGCAAAAGAATGTACAAAGTAAAATGATGAAAAATTTAGCACCAGGTGAAATTGTTTTTGATACAGTTTATGTAGATACTAAAGATTTACAAGGTTTAAATTCCTTATGGTACGAAGTAAATCCTAGAAATGGAGAATATGAATGGCAATCAGAAAAATACCATTTTAACAACACCAATTTATTTTCTTTTTTTATACAAACTGATAAGATAAATCCGGTTTTAGATGTTGCTTTTGATGGAATTCGAATATTAAATGGAGATATTGTTAGTGTACATCCCGAAATTGTTATTACTTTAAAGGATGAAAATCCATTTTTAAAATTGGATGATCCATCTTTAATGCAGGTATTTATTAAATATCCAAACAATTTTGGAGATTCTACTGTTTTAATACCAGAAAGCGCCTATAGTTTTATTCCAGCTTCGGGATTAAAAAACGAAGCAAAAATTGTCTTTAAACATAAATTTTATACTGATGGAAAATACGAATTGGGTATCATGGCTAAAGATAAATCTCGTAATATATCTGGTAAGGGGCATTCCATTTATGATTTAAAAATTCAATTCGAAATCGTTACCAAAAGTTCCATTACTCAATTAATTAATTACCCAAATCCATTTTCTACAAGTACTCGATTTGTTTTTATTTTAACTGGCGAGCAAATACCAGATGAAATAAGGATTCAAATAATGAGTGTTACAGGAAAAGTAGTTCGTGAAATTAATCAGGATGAATTAGGGCCTATTAACATTGGTAGAAATATTACCGAATTTGCTTGGGATGGTAAAGATCAATTTGGCGATCAGTTAGCAAATGGTGTATATTTTTACCATGTGATTGTAAAAAACAAAAACGAAATTGTAGAAGAACGTCAGCAAAACATCAACAACGCAAGTATTAAAGGAAACATGAGTGATAAACTCTTTAAAAACGGCTACGGTAAAATGTATTTAATGAGGTAAAACCCTTTAAGAACTCTGCGTAAACCTTTTCGACCTTTGCGTGAAATTACGAACACAATCTGCCAAGTTGTCGGTTTTTTGCCAATATCGTATATTGTTTAGAATGAAAAATGACAGATTTTCAATGAATTTAGGATTGAAATCGCAATATTCTTAATGGCATATTCATTGCCAATACACCAACGTCAATCATTAAAAATTAAATAAAATGGGAAAAATTATAGGAATCGACCTAGGTACCACAAACTCTTGCGTTGCAGTAATGGAAGGAGCGGAACCAGTTGTTATTAATAACAGTGAAGGAAAAAGAACAACACCTTCGATTGTAGCTTTTACAGAAAATGGCGAAAGAAAAGTGGGTGATCCTGCAAAACGTCAGGCTATTACAAATCCACATAAAACTATTTATTCGATTAAAAGATTTATGGGGAATAATTACGACCAAGTAACAAACGAGATTTCTCGTGTGCCTTACGAAGTTGTAAAGGGAGATAACAATACACCAAGAGTTAAAATTGAAGATAGAAACTATACACCTCAAGAAATTTCGGCAATGATTTTGCAAAAAATGAAGGCTACTGCTAAAGATTTCTTAGGTACTGATGTTACAGAAGCGGTTATTACAGTTCCTGCTTATTTTAACGATGCACAACGCCAAGCAACTAAAGAAGCGGGTGAAATTGCTGGTTTAAAAGTTCGTCGTATCATTAACGAACCTACTGCTGCGGCTTTGGCTTATGGTATGGATAAAAAAGGACAAGATTTAAAAATTGTTGTATTCGACTGTGGAGGAGGTACACATGACGTATCTGTTTTAGAATTAGGAGATGGTGTATTTGAAGTAAAAGCAACAGATGGTGATACCCACTTAGGTGGTGATGATTTTGATGATGTAATTATCGATTGGTTAGTATCGGAGTTTAAAGCCGAAAACAATGTGGATTTAAGCAAAGATCCAATGGCTTTACAACGTTTAAAAGAAGCTGCTGAAAAAGCGAAAGTAGAATTATCTAGCACAACTTCTACCGAAATCAATTTACCATATATTATGCCTGTGGATGGTATTCCTAAGCATATTGTAAAAACATTAACACGTGCTAAATTTGAACAATTAGCAGATAGTTTAATCAAAAGAACAATCGAGCCTTGTAAAAAAGCATTAAAAAATTCGGGTTACTCTGTAAGTGATATCGACGAAGTAATTTTAGTTGGTGGATCTACTCGTATTCCTGCCATTCAAGATGCTGTAAAAGCGTTTTTTGGAAAAGAACCTTCTAAAGGTGTAAACCCTGATGAAGTTGTTGCAATTGGTGCAGCTATCCAAGGTGGTGTATTAACTGGTGATGTAAAAGATGTATTGTTGTTAGATGTTATTCCATTAAGTTTAGGAATTGAAACAATGGGTGGTGTAGCTACAAAAATGATTGAAGCAAACACCACAATCCCTACCAACAAAAAAGAAGTTTTCTCTACAGCAGCGGATAATCAACCATCGGTAGAAATTAACATCGTTCAAGGTGAGCGCCCTATGGCTAAGGATAACAAAAGCTTAGGTAAATTCCACTTAGACGGAATTCCGCCAATGCGAAGAGGAGAACCACAAATTGAGGTTACATTTGATGTAGATGCTAACGGTATTTTAAATGTAAGCGCTAAGGAATTGAAAACTGGAAAAGAGCAAAGTATTCGTATCGAAGCTTCTTCTGGATTATCTGATGAGGAAATCAAAAAGATGAAACGTGAGGCTGAAGAATATGCAGAATCAGATAAATTAGCGAAAGAAAAAGTTGATAAATTAAATGCTGCTGATGGTTTAATTTTCCAAGTTGAAAAACAATTAGAGGAAATTAAAGATAAAATTGATGCTGCTAAAATCCAGCCTGTAAAAGATGCTATTGAGGAATTGAAAAAAGCACATGCTTCACAAGATTTAGCTGCTGTTGAAGCAGGAACTCAAAAAGTAAATGCAGCTTTACAAGCTATCCAAGCAGATGTTCAACAAGCATATCAGCAAGCACAAGCTGGCGGCGCGCAAGCTGGTGCAACTGATAATGCAGCTGAAAACAGCGAAGTAACTGATGTAGATTTTGAGGAAGTAAAATAATTCTTAAAATCCAAACAAAACCCAAAAAGGCTGTCCGTGATGGACAGCCTTTTGAATTTATAAAAATAAGTATAGATTTAATGAAAAATCTTCTAATCTTAGACTCTTTAATTGATTCAAATTAATCAATACCCATCGTATTTATCCAATTTTTTAATTTTTGATAATCAATTTTTTGATTGTTGTTTAGTGGTAATTTATCAATTTTACAATAATGGTGCGGAAGCATGTATTGCGGTAAGTAATTTTGCATGTTATTGATATTTATTTCTTTATCGCTTTCGTAAAATAAATACAATTGGTTTTCGTGATAGATTACAACGTTGGGAATTGTAAACAATTGATAAAACACTTATTGAATTTCGTTTAACTCGATGCGGTAACCTAAATGTTGTACTTGATGATCGAATCTGCCTTTAAAAATATACATTCTGTTTTCTTCCTCAACAACATCTCCTGTACAATAAAATTTTGTGCCATCTATATCCAAAAACACATCATTGTTTTCGGGTAAATATCCATTAAAAACTTGTTTGCCGCTTACCCATAAAACATTTTGGATAATTTTGAATTTTGTATCGCTAAAGGGAATACCAATGGGTAAAATTGTTCCGTCCGTCCAATATTTTACCGGAATATCTTTAATGTTAATTTGAGCGCAAACTATGGTGGTTTCAGTTGGTCCGTAGGCATTGTAAATTTGCGCATTTGGCGCCATGTTTTGCCATGTTTTAGCAGTTTGCGCATACAATGCCTCGCCACTAAAAAAGCAATATTTTAAACTAATAAAATTAAGTTCATTTGCATAAGCACTTAACAATTGTGCTGTACTGGGCACATTACTGCAAACATCTATGTTTTTTTGCTGAATAAATTGTGCAATTTTTAAGTATTTTACCCCCTCGTTTGGTAATAAAAACAACTTACCTAAAGTGCTAAAACATTGCGTAAATACGAAAACGGAAACGTCGAAATTTAAAGCATAAGTTTGCAACCAATGCATGTTTTTTTGAAAAGAAATTTCGGGATGGCTTTGATAATATTGATGAAAATCAATTAGATTTTCCCAAGAAATAGGAACAGCTTTTGGAAATCCTGTACTGCCAGAGGTAAAAATTACATAAGCATATTGGTTTTTATTATCGTGTAAATCAGCAATTGAATCAGCATTTTTTGCTTCTTCCCAAGTTAAAATTTGGAAACAATTAATTGTATTTAAAATATGTTGAATTCTTTGTGATGGCGTATCAGATGTAATTGGAACATAAGCTTTATTGGCTAGCCAAGTACCTAAAATTAAAGCATAACTATGCAAATTATTATCTGCTTGGATAGGTACAAATAAAAAACGGTTATAATGTTTTTCAATATATCCAGCTATAATTTTGGCTTGTAGATACAGTTGATGATATGTTAAGGTGTTACCATAAGCATCCTCGATAGCAACAGAATGGTTATTATCAAAGGAACGCGCCCATAACTGTAACAACTCATTGGTCATATTTGGTTTTTAATATGATTTAAATTTAATCACTACTCTGTTATAACACCTTAAAGTCTAATTTTAAATCAACACTCCGCTAAAATACCTCAAAGCCTATGAGCATTGTGTTTTTTAATCACCACTCCGCTAAAATACCTCAAAGCCTATGGGCTTTGCTCCTCTTAATATCAAACCTCGCCTCAAGGCGAGGAGTTGCAGGACGTGAGAAAAAATTCGTTATAAATTACAAAATCTCTAGGGAATAAAACTGCTTTCCCTGGAATTTGATATTAAGAGGAGCAATACCCTTTTGCATTGAGGTACAACAATTATAGTTGTTGCCATAGGCAGAAAGGGAAAATTAAAGTAATAATTAATAAGCTCTAACGTTTTTGCCCTCTATGTAATTTATAAAACTTTGATTTACAACTTTGTTACCGCCTGGAGTTGGATAATTACCTGTAAAATACCAATCCCCGGTGTGGTTTGGACAAGCTTGGTGTAAACCTTCAACAGTTTGATAAATAATTTGCACCTCTGCCTTGGTATCCTCAGGTTTTAACAATTCGCTAATTTTTGCACTAATTTCATCATC
>JBEEPA010000086.1:0-2865 GCA_041191385.1 Bacteroidota bacterium
CCAGGCTTAACACAAAAAAAATCAAAAAAACTTAATAAGCCTGGACAACATGGAAAAATTTTAGGTGAAGGGAAAAAAAAAAACAACTGAATATGGTATACGGTTAGAAGAAAAGCAAAAATTAAAATTTAATTATGGTATAAGTGAAAGTCAGCTATACCATTATATTAAAGAAGCACGTCGTCGAAATGGTGTAACTGGTCTAATTTTATTACAATTATTAGAAATGAGATTAGATACGATTTGTTTTTCCTTAGGTTTCGCCCCAACAATTGCAGCTGCTCGTCAATTAGTAAATCACGGGCATATTACTGTAAATAATAAAGTTGTTGATATTCCCAGCTTCCAATGTCAAATTAACGATATTATTAGTGTGAAAACAAAATCAACATCAAAAAACGTCATTGAAAATAATTTAAAAACAGTAAATTTTATTGATCCTCCAACTCATTTAACATTTGATAAATCAAAATTACAAGGAACAGTCAAAAATTATTGTGACCGAAGTGAGTTATTATTAGATTTGAATGAATTATTAGTAATTGAGTATTATTCAAGACGATAATTTTGAAAGTTTACTGCAAAAAAACTTTATATTTCTATTTCAATTGTAAAAAATCATACTTTATAAATTGCTTTATGTTAAAATTAAGATTAAAACGAAACGGAAGAAAACGACAACCTGCATATAGACTAGTTATTATGGAAAGTACTATGCGACGAGATGGTAGACCGGTTGAGGAAGTTGGTTACTATAATCCAATTACTAAAAAATCCTACTTTAATGAGGAAAAAATTATAAAATGGTTGAATTGTGGGGTCCAACCTACACAAACTGTTTTACAATTACTAAAAAAAAGTAATTTAATTAAAGCGTAGTATCAAATTTTATTCAACATTGACTCAAAGTTTATTATGATTAATAATTAAAAAGAATTTTATTATTAATCATAAAGATAATATTTATTTTTTATATTTTCTTCTGAAATAATTTAATAAATCTCTTCTCTCTGTAGATCTATAAATTCTGAAAAAGAAAGATACTTAAATACTATATTTTTAAGTAAAATAATAGATTATAAAACTAATGATAGAAATAATTTTTATTGGAGAAGTTTAATGGATTGGAATATTACTCAAAATTTTTCATCGAATATTGTTTTTGGCATTTTACTATTTGCGATGATTATATACTGGATTAGTTTATCTCTTTTTAGAGGGACAAAAAATCTAATACAAGTTGGAAAATTCTCTGCAATTATAGCAAATATTTTGTTGTTTTTTATTCTTTGTTCAAGGTGGATTGTTGCTGGTTATTTTCCATTAAGTAATCTTTATGAATCGTTATTATTTTTAACTTGGACATTATTAACAATATATTTATATTTAGAATTTAAAACAAAAAGTAAATTATTAGGTGCTATTTTATTACCTATTGCATTATTAATTAACGGATTTGCTAACTTAACTTTATCTGCTGATATGCAAAAATCAAGTCCATTAGTTCCTGCTTTACAATCAAATTGGTTAATGATGCATGTAAGTATGATGATGTTGAGTTATGCAACATTAATAATCGGTTCTTTATTATGTATTTTATTTCTTGTTCTTTCAAAATTACAGGATGTTGATCTACAGTTAGTAGATGAATCAACATCTTTAGTTTTCTATAATAAT
The DNA here is from genome assembly GCA_041191385.1 of Bacteroidota bacterium. Taxonomy (GTDB): domain Bacteria; phylum Bacteroidota; class Bacteroidia; order Flavobacteriales_C; genus JBEEPA01. The sequence continues at coordinate 1,678 of JBEEPA010000086.1, forward strand.
ATTTTTGATTATTATGAAGCTAAAGTTTTTTTAGATGAAAATAAATCATCTGAGCCAAAATCATTACCTTTTGAGGAAGATATCCAGGAAATTGCCTTTTTAAAACTCTTAAAGAGTTTAGATAATTGGAGTTATAGAATTATTGGATTAGGGTTTCCTTTTTTAACGATCGGAATTATTGCAGGAGGAGTGTGGGCAAATGAAGCTTGGGGTTCTTATTGGAGTTGGGATCCAAAAGAAACTTGGGCATTAATTACATGGCTTGTTTTTGCTACTTACTTACATTCTCGCATTACCAAAGGCTGGGAAGGAAAGAAAACAGCAATTTTAGGTGGATTAGGATTCTTTGTAATTTGGATTTGTTATTTAGGAGTTAATTTTTTAGGAAAAGGTTTACATAGTTATGGATGGTTATCGTAAATAAAACTTACTTCTTTATTTTTAATAAAAATAACGTATAATTCATAACAGGAAATTAATAAAGTTATATTAAAAATTATGTCTCATACAGTTAAAATATATGATACGTGTATAGGTTGTACGCAATGTGTTCGCGCATGTCCTACTGATGTATTGGAAATGGTTCCTTGGGATGGTTGTAAATCTGGTCAAATTGCTTCATCACCACGAGTAGAAGATTGTGTCGGGTGCAAACGTTGTGAAACAGCCTGTCCGACAGATTTCTTAAGTGTACGGGTTTATTTAGGAGCTGAAACGACTCGAAGTTTAGGGTTAGCTTATTAATAAATTTGTAAGAAATTAAAAATTTCTTACAAATTTATTAACAGATCAGTTCATTAAAACTCTCCAAATAATTTTTTATTAATCCTTTAAGATTAAACGGCAGATATTTGATTACTTAAATTCCAACGCTGTAAAGTGATTGTATTCGATCCATCAAGATGTTGTTTTGATTTAATGGGTTGAAATCCAATTTTTTGACTCTCTGTAATAATCACATCATTTGCATAATGTTGTGAAAGTTTATTAATAAAACTTTCAACAGGATATGGCTGAATCCAAAAACTAGCATCAAGGACTAATTCATATTCTTCACCATTCCAGTTAAAGGTAATATCATAATTATTAGATTGAGGAATTACCAGATTAACATTGTAAATTTTTGAGTTATTTCCTTCAATTAGTTTTTTTTCTCTTTGATATGGAATCTCTAATTTCTTTAATGCG
>JBEEPA010000087.1:0-6912 GCA_041191385.1 Bacteroidota bacterium
AGCATTCATGCATAAATCTATTCTGCTTGGCATAATTTCTAATTCATTAGAGTTCCAGTTGCCTAAAACGTAGTTGATTTGTTTACCTTTATCGAAATCATTTGCAATTCCAAAACGCAAACGTGGAAATTCATTAGTTTGCAAACATTCTATAATGTTTTTTAGTCCATTATGTCCACCATCACTACCTTTAGTTCGAATTCTGAGTTTGCCAAAAGGAAGCGATAAATCATCAGTGATGATTAAAATATTAGATATTGGAATATTTTCTTTTTGCATCCAAAACTGTACAGCTTTTCCTGATAGGTTCATATAAGTATCAGGTTTTAAAAGGATTAAAGTTCGGCCTTTATATTTGAATTGTGTAGTTTGGCCAAATCTATCTTGAGTAAAAAAAATATTGGATGCTTTAGCAAAAGCATCCAATATTTTAAATCCAATATTATGTCTTGTTTCAGTGTATTCTTGTCCAATATTTCCTAAACCAACAATTAAATATTTCATTTAAAAATACTTTAAAAGAATAAAGAAATTTGGCTAATATTAATACAGTAAAATTATTTACCTTGTTGTGCCAAACGAGCTGTACGAGTGATTTTAACACCAGCAACAACAGCTTCAGGGCTATTTAAAACCTCAACACCTTCAGGTAAGTTTAAGCTTTTTACTTTGTAAGATCCACCTAAATCAATTTCAGTCATATCAACTTCAATATAATCTGGTAAAAATTTAGGTAAAGCTTTAACTTTTAATTTACGGATAATAATACTTAAGTTACCTCCTGCTAAAACACCTTTACATTTACCAATGGTTTTAACTGGAATTAAAATTGTTACAGCCTCATCTTGAGAAATTACTTTAAAATCTGCATGAGTTAACTCATCAGAAACGAAATCAAACTGAGTATCTTGTAAGATAGCATCATGTTTTTTTCCAGCAATATCTAAAACTACTAAGTGAGCATCTGGAGTATAAATTAAGTTTTTAAAACTCATAGATGGAGCAGAAAAATGAATTGGATCTCCATTACCATATAAAACACAAGGAACTAAACCTTCTTTTCTTAAACTAGCGCTTGCAGTTTTGCCTAACTTTTCTCTAACTTGGCCTTTAATCTCAACCGATTTCATACGTGATTATTTAAATTATACTTTTTTACTTATGATATAAAATTTTTACTAATTGATTCGTGATTTAAAACACTTTCAATTACAGTTGAAAATAAATCTGCAACTGTTAATACTTTAATTTTAGAATTTTGACGAGCTAAAGGAATAGTATCCGTAACAATTAGCTCTGTTAAAACTGATTTTTCGATACGATCATGAGCTGGTCCTGATAAAACAGCATGGGTACAAACTGCACGCACAGTTTTAGCACCATGTTCAATCATCATTTGAGCTGCTTTAGTTAATGTTCCAGCAGTATCAATCATGTCATCAACAATTACAACATCTTTTCCTTTAACGTTTCCAATAACAGTCATTGCGGCTACTTCATTAGCTTTTTCGCGTTGTTTGTAACATATAGCCAAATCACAATCTAAATATTTAGCGTAAGAGTTAGCACGTTTTGTACCACCAGTATCTGGTGCGGCCATAACTAAATCAGGTAAATTTAAAGATTGAATATAGGGTAAAAATATTGTGCTAGCGTATAAGTGATCCACAGGAACTTCAAAAAAACCTTGAATTTGGTCTGCGTGTAAATCCATCGTCATCACTCTATTAACTCCAGCAGCAGATAATAAATTTGCTACTAATTTTGCGCCTATAGAAACTCTTGGTCTGTCTTTTCTATCCTGACGAGCAAAGCCAAAATAAGGGATTACAGCAGTAATATTGTTAGCACTTGCACGTTTAGCAGCATCTACCATTTGTAAAACCTCAAATAAATTTTCGGTAGGAGGGAAAGTGCTTTGAACAATAAATACATCTTCACCACGAACAGTTTCTTCAAAAGAAGGTTGGAACTCACCGTCGCTAAAACGGAAAATTTCAACATTTCCTAAAGAAGTGCCTAAATTTTTAGCAATTTTTTCGGCTAATTCTCTAGTTGCATTTCCTGCGAATATTTTGAATTTTTTGCTCATAATGAGGTAATTGTGCTTTTATGTTTCCTTTAAAGGGAGGCAAAGATAAGTAAATTATTTTTTATCTATCACAATTTTTAATATTTTTCTTTGTAAGTTTTATATTTTAGTCCTCCTCAGTGTAAACATTAGTATCCACACGTTTTATATCATGAATGCCTTCAATAAGCAATAATTTTTCTTTGAGTTTATCTAATTGATTAGTATTGTTAACATACAACATAATTGTACCTTCAAAAATACCGTATTCTGCATCAAAATAAACTGATTTTATGTTTACTTTTTCTTGTTTAGAGATTACCAATAAAATTTTATTTAACAAACCTAAATCATCAGTTCCTTTAAATTTTATTCCGGTTAAAAATTGAGTTTCTTCAATAGTTTCCCATTTAGCTTTGATGGAACGAAATGCAAAATTCGCTTGTAAATGCATAGCATTAGGGCAGTTGGTAGTGTGTATTTTAATTCCATCTTTTGCTGTTACAAATCCAAAAACTTCATCACCTGGAATAGGATTACAACATTTAGATAAATTGTATTTGGGACCTTTATAATTTTTACCCAACAATAATACTTCTCCTTTTTCAAATTTATAATTACTGGATTCTGCTGCTATTTTTTGTTGTTCTTTAATATCAGCTCGTTTTTCAAAAAAGTCTTTAATTAAATATTTATCAATCTTTTTTAAAGCAACACGATAATAAAAATCCGATGTAGAAGGTAAATTAAAATAATGTAATAAATCTACTAATAATTCGGAATCCTCAGATATTTGGAGACCTTCAATTATATTTTGAAATTTTATTTTGCCTTCATCAGATAATTTTTTCTTTATTCGTTTTAAAGAGTTTTTAATAGCATTTTTAGCCTTTGCAGTTTTTACAATTTCTATCCAATCTTCCTTAGGCATTTGTTTACTGGAAGTTAGGATATCTAATTGTTCGCCCGTATTTAAAACATAATTTAACGGAACCAATTGGTGATTGGCTTTAGCTCCAATACAATGATCACCAATATTACTGTGTATTTCGTAAGCAAAATCTAAAACAGTAGAACCTTTAGGTAAAGTAATCATCTCACCATTTGGTGTAAAGATGAATATTTCATCGATGTATAAATTTAGTTTTAAATCGTCGATAAAATCAATAGTATTATCTTCAGAGTGTTCTAAAGTTGATCGGATTTTAGAAATCCAATCTTCTAATTTAGAATCGGATGAGCCTTTAGATTTATATTTCCAATGGGCCGCCAAGCCTTTTTCAGCTATTTCATCCATTCGTTTGGAGCGAATTTGAATTTCAACCCATCTACCATCTTGTCCCATTACAGTAGTATGTAAAGCCTCGTAACCATTAGCTTTTGGAGTAGAAATCCAATCACGTAATCTATCCGGACGAGGTTTATATAAATCTGTTATTACAGCATAAGCACCCCAACATGCTGCTTTTTCGTTTTCCTCGGTAGCATTTAAAATAATTCGAATGGCAAAAATATCGTACACTTCCTCAAAAGGTACGTTTTTAGTTTTCATTTTTCTGGCAATAGAATAGATGCTTTTAGGCCGACCTTTAATATCAAAATCAAAACCTCTGTCTGTTAATTCATTAATTAAAGGTAAACTAAATTTATTGATGTAACGGTTGAGTTTACTTTGATTATCAATTAATTTCTGATTGATTTCGTTGTATAAATCAGGCTCTGTGTAACTAAAAGCAAGATTTTCTAATTCGGATTTAATTGCATTTAAACCCAAACGATGTGCCAAAGGGGCGTAAATAAATAAAGTTTCGTAAGCAATTTTTAGTTGTTTGTGCCTAGCCATATGCTCCATTGTACGCATATTGTGTAACCTATCAGCTAATTTTACTAAAATAACTCTAGCATCATCCGATAATGTAAGCATTATTTTTCTAAAATTCTCAGCTTGAATGGAGTAGTTGGGATCAGAATTATCTACAACACCACTTATTTTAGTTAAACCATCAATAATAACGGCAACTTTTTTACCAAACATTTCTTCAATGTCCTCTAAAGTTATATAAGTATCCTCAACGGTATCATGCAATAAAGCACAAACTATAGATGTTGTACCTAGCCCAATTTCATCAGCAACAATTTCTGCTACAGCAATTGGGTGATAAATGTAAGGTTCTCCAGATTTTCTTCGCATATCTTTGTGCGCCTCAAGGGCTACATCAAAGGCTTTACGAATCATTTTTTTATCGATATCCGATTTTGTTTTTCGGGCAGCTTTCAGTAATCTTCTGTAACGCTTTAAAATCTCTTGTTTTTCCTTAACTAAATCTATCTCCATATTACAAAAAAATCATTTAAAAATTGGCTCTACGAAAAAAAATTAAGAAAGTTGTTTAATCATAGCCATCATATAACCCAAATGCAAAGTTTCGTGCATATTGTTATAATGTAAAGTATCCTCGAAGGTAAATAATGAAATTCCAAAACTGGTTGGATATTCTTCTTTTAAACCCTTAAATTTTCCTGCTGTAAAATCTTTGTAAAAAAGCTCGGGTAACTCTAGTAATTTTTCTTTTAAAACATTCAATTCGATTGGATTTTCGTTTGGAACTGTTGTTCCTTTTTTATATACATCAACCCAATCGTTGGGTATAAGTAAATCAACATTATTTAATTTATAACACAATAATTGTTGAGTTACTAAACAATGCGCGGCATTCCAAAATAAATTGTTTTTAAAGCCTGATGGGATTTGATGTAAATTGTGCCCTGCATCTAATAATTTAATCATGTTTTTGCGACACTGTAAAAGCTGAATAAAAGGGGAAGTCATTGAAAATAAATTAAAAACGTGGATAATTTTCTTCTGGAACACTTTGTTCCTCAATGTAATTTTGGTATGGTTTACTTTGGTAAATATTATCGCCAAAATATTTTGCATCCAATAAAAAATCAGCAGCATCTAAGAAACTAGTTTTTTTCATTAAATATCGATACTGTTCATCCATAAAAACCAAAGTTGGAAAGCCAACTTGGTTATTTTGTTTAGCAATTTCGTTGGTTAAATTGTGTAAGCTATACTTTTTAGTTGGGTTAGGATTTATAAACATTTCGCCCTTAAAATAAATGGTATCTAAACTTTCAGCATTAAATCGTAAAGCATAAAAATTTTGATTAATATATTTTACAATTTCTGGATTACTAAAAGTTTTTTTCTCCATTCGTTTACAATGAATACACCAATCTGTGTATATATCAACAAAAACTTTTTTTGGTTCGTGTCTCATTTTTTGATCAAGTTCCTCCCAACTTATCCAATTAATCTCTGGAGTTTCTTGAATTTGTGTTTTACAAGAGAGCAAAAACACAATCATTATAAAAATAAGTTGATGCATAATTTTATTTTTCCACATATTGTAAACAGCCTAAATCTGGTTGAATATTGTTTAAACGCTTGTTGCCGATTAAGTCCTTTTGTAAAATTACAAAGTTATCCGTTAAAATACTAAGCTTTCCTTGCTGAATAGCAGGAGAGTTTAATTTTAAATTAAAATTTATATTATCCTCAAACATTGGGTTGTTGTTTACTACTAAATTTTCTATTGTGATATTGCTAAAAACTGTAATAGTATTAGGGGTTAAAACATGACTAAAATTGATTTGATAATTGATGTTTGAATTATTTAGTATAGAAATTTGCGGAGAAACATTACCTGCAACAATACAATTGTATAAACCACTATTTATAACATCGTTAAATACCTCAATATCGTTTTTAAACCCAATTCCAGATATGGATAATGAGCTAGAATTTAAACCAATGCTATTTTTGTATGAAGCTAAAGTACAGTGGTATAAGTTGAATTTGCCTCCTTGAGATATTCTTAATGCGTTTATTAAACAATTGCTAATTAAGCTGTTGTAAGCAGTAAAATTACTATTGTTGCTCCATATACCATATTGTGAACAATTGTTTATTATAGTATTTTTTAAAATCAATTGATTATCGGTGTAGTTTTCACTCGAATCCAACTTAATTCCTGTTTGTGCATTTTGTAAATTCAAAAAGTTTATTTCGTTGTTAACACTTTTAGGGTTTAAAATTATTCCCCTCCATTGTCCCGCAATATCTTGCATATAACTTTCTAATCTAGTAGATTTAAAATGAACAATGTTATCTAATTCTCCTAAAATTTTTAATGTACTACCGCTGTCAATTAATAATGCACTATTGTTATAAAAATATACCTTAGAATTTTTTTCTATTTTTAATTCCGCTTGATTTTGCACTTTGCAAATACCCAAAACAATATGAGGTAAATCGCTGCTCCAAACGGTATTTTCATTTATTTCGTAAAATTCGTGTCCTGATGTAGCTTTGTGAAAGTGAGCATTTTGTCCCCAGGCTAAAACTTTAATTTTGTTTTGTTTACTACCCGATTGCAGTACAAATTCATCTTCTAAAATAAATGGATTGGTTTCTGAATTACCACTAATATTTACTTTTGCAAAGCACCAAATTGAATCTTTTGCGTTTATTTTTACATTATTAATTTGGGTATTTAGTTGTGTTCCATTTACTGTAAATGAGTAGTAATTGGAGTTGTTTTTTAAAAATATTTTATCGATTAAAATATCGTCATTGCTACTATTGTAAACTTTAAAAACCTTGGTAACATTAGGAAGTTCGGCAAATAATGTATCAAAAAATATTGTGTCTTCAGAAAAAGTTAAATTTTCAATTGCTCCAGAAGGTGTGTTATCTTTTTTGCACGAAAAAAATAAAAAAAATACTATTACAGAAACAGAAAATATCTTAAACATATCTAAAATCCTTTTTACCA
>JBEEPA010000088.1:0-11683 GCA_041191385.1 Bacteroidota bacterium
AAATTTTGTACTTTAGCAAAGGTTGAAAATCTAATTGATAAAACCATTTACCAAAAAGTTTAAGAATGAAAAATTTATTACATCTATTTTATTAGGATTTATAATTACATCATGTGTGCCAGATACTTCTGTAGATCCTTTAAGTAAATTAACTAAACAACAACAGGAAGATCAAATACAAAAAAGTGAAATTGATATTTCGGATGAAGAATTTTATGCTTTAATTCAAGCTATACCAACGCCTTTACAATCTACTTCATTAATGCAAGCGGTGGGTGTAGAGTATCAATCCAGCTTTATATTAGATACTGATGAGTCCAAAAAAGCCAACTCATGGTTTTCTCAATCGGTTAAATTAGGAATTTTTGGCGCTGATATGGCTTATTCTAATGTTTATGGTGAAACTCGTAAATCTATTCAATACTTAACTTCAATAAGAGGATTGGCTGATAAATTAAAAATCGGACAGTTTTTTGATGTAGCTTCTATTAAACAAATGGTAGAACAAAAAGATAATTTAGATGAGTTGATTAATATCTCTCAAATGAATTTTCAGAAAATGAACGATTACTTACAAAAGCAAAATAGAGGTAAAGTATCTGTAGCTATGATTTTAGGTGGATGGGTAGAAACTTTATATTTATCAGCTAAAGTAGCAACATTAGAAAAAAATAATGAAGCTTTATTCGAAAATGTTTCTGAGCAAAAATTTTCACTAGAAACTATTCAGTTGTTATTAGGTTTATATGCTAGCGATAAATATTTTAAAATTTTTAAAGAGGAATTTCAACCTTTATTTACAGCTTATGAAAATGTTGAAGTTATATTTACACAAGGCGAAATAACTTATTCGGAGGATGCTGAAGGAAATATGGTTGCAGAAGATAGTTCTACTAGTGAAATAGTTTTTACTAAAAAGGACTTAGAAAAAATTACTAAAGCAGTAAGTAATTTAAGAAAAAAATTGATTGAAATCGAATAATTTATAGCTATGAAAAAGTATTTATATATATCGATAATTGTTTTTCCATTAGTATTTTTTGGATTAACTTCATATGTATCATCCGATTGTGAAGATGAGGAATTTTTGGATAATTGTGCTTCTGAAATTACAGGGTACAAATTTTTAAAAGCCAACCGTATTTCTATTAAAGGTAGTAAATCAGGACAAACAGTAGAATTATCTAATGTTTTTTCTAAAGGTAGTACCTATATTTTAACAGCTTGTACAGGTGGAGCCGAAAAAATGATTGTAACTTTATATGATAGAAATCGAAAGTTGATAATGAGTAATTATGACCCAAAATCTAAAAAGTTTTTTAATAAAATAACATACAATTGTGCTGCTACTGGTGTATATTATTTTAAATATGAATTCGAAGGAGGTGGGGCAGGTTGTGGTGTTGGTATAATTGGTTTTACTCAAAAATAATTTAACAAAGTAGCTTAGGCTACTTTTTTTTATGCTACAAAATATACATCATATAGCTATTATTTGTTCGGATTATAATTTATCCAAACACTTTTATGTGCAAGTTTTAGGTTTGGAAATTATAAGTGAAGTTTATAGAGAAGAGAGAAATTCGTATAAACTAGATTTGGCATTACAAGGAAAATATATAATTGAACTATTTTCTTTTCCAAATCCACCTCAACGTTTATCTTTTCCCGAAGCCACTGGATTAAGGCATTTGGCTTTTGGAGTAAAAAATTTAGAAGATACATTAGCTGTTTTAAAATCTAAAGGGGTAAATGTTCAAGAAATTCGTGTGGATGAATTTACAGGTAAAAAATTTATTTTTATACAAGATCCGGATAATTTACCAATTGAATTGTATGAGTTATAATAAAAAAAGCACGGATATATTTACCCGTGCTTTTACATTTTTTTTTTTTAATTACCTATTCAAAAATACAGCATTTCTTTTTACTTCATATTCGTTGATTTGATTGGCAATACTCAATAAATAATCTATATTATCGTAACCATTTATTAAACATTCTTTGCGATAAGAGTTAATTTCGAAACTTTCTTTTTTACCGCTTTCTACCAATTCGATGGTTTGATTTTGTAAATCAACTTTGATTTGTGTATTGTTGTTTTTTTCGATAGCAGAAAAAATATCCGATAAAAACTCCGGACTTACTGTTACAGGTAATAAACCGTTGTTTAAAGAGTTGTTTTTAAAAATATCAGCAAAAAAGCTACTTACAACAACTTTAAATCCATAATCACTTATTGCCCAAGCGGCGTGCTCGCGCGAAGATCCACAACCAAAGTTTTTTCCCGCCACTAAAATTTGTCCGCTGTAATTGCTTTTGTTTAAAGGGAAATCAGTAATAGGTTGGTTATTGTTATCAAATCTCCAATCTCTAAATAAATTTTCGCCAAAACCATCACGAGTAGTTGCTTTTAAAAAACGAGCTGGTATAATTTGATCTGTATCAATATTTTCTGTTGAAACTGGTACCGCGCTTGATACCAATGTTGTAAATTTTTCCATTTGATTAACTTTAAAATTTTAAACTAAAAATTGTTTAGGATTAGTAATTACACCCGCAATTGCTGTTGCTGCTGCTGTTGCAGGAGATGCTAATAAGGTGCGTGCACCTTGTCCTTGTCGACCTTCAAAATTTCGATTTGAGGTACTTACGCAGTACTCTCCTGCGGGAACTTTATCGTCGTTCATTGCCAAACAAGCAGAGCATCCAGGCTGACGGATTTTAAAACCAGCAGCTTCGATTATTGCAGCTAAACCTTCATCATAAATTTGTTTTTCAACTTGTTTAGATCCTGGTACCAACCATGCGTTAACATGAGGTGCTTTTTGTTTGCCTTGAACAATTTTAGCTACTTCTCTAAAATCCTCGATACGTGCATTGGTACAGCTACCAACAAATACATAGTTTACAGGTTTTCCCTCTAGTTTTTCACCCGCTTGAAAACCCATATAATTTAAAGCTTTTTCGAATGACTCTACTTCTTTTTCGGTTACCGCACCAGATTCTTGAGCACTAGGGATATTTTTAGAAATTCCAATGCCCATTCCAGGGTTTGTGCCATAAGTAATCATTGGCTCAATATCAGCAGCATCGTAATTATAAACTTTATCAAACTCGGCGCCTTCATCAGTGTATAACTCTTTCCATTCTGCCAAAGCCTTGTCCCAAGCTTCACCTTTTGGTGCATGAGGACGACCTTTTACATATTCAAATGTAACCTCATCTGGCGCAATCAAACCTCCTCTAGCACCCATTTCAATACTCATGTTACAAACAGTCATACGTCCCTCCATAGATAATTGTCGGAATGCACTACCTGCAAATTCGATAAAATATCCAGTTCCACCACCAGCAGAAATTTGTGCAATAATGTATAACACAATATCCTTAGCTGTTACACCTTTTTGTAAATTTCCATTTACATTAATCAACATTTTTTTAGGTTTGTTTTGTAATAAACATTGAGTAGCTAAAACTTGCTCTACTTCAGATGTTCCAATACCAAATGCAATACACCCAAATGCACCGTGAGTAGAAGTGTGACTATCACCGCAAACCATCGTCATACCGGGTTTTGTAACGCCTAATTCTGGTCCGATAACATGCACTATTCCTTGGTTAGCATGTCCTAATCCATATAATTCAATACCAAACTCTGCACAATTGCTAACTAATTTAGATACCTGTAAACGAGATAATTCGTTTTGGATTGGTAAATGTTGGTTTTCAGTTGGAACGTTATGATCCGCAGTTGCAACCACTTGGTTAGGGCGTAAAACTTTAATCCCTCTTTTTCTTAAACCTTCGAAAGCTTGAGGAGAGGTTACCTCATGAATGTAATGAATATCAATATAAAAAACATCAGGGCCATCAGGAATTGATGAAACCACGTGTTTATCCCAAATTTTATCAAATAAAGTTTTTTTACTCATGATTAGTATTTTTTTTGTGAAATAATAAGGATTTTAATTCAGTTAAAAACAAAAGCGTACCTAATAGCACGCTTTAATTTTGTTGTAATATTATAAACTACTGTCGATAATTTTTTTCAAATCATCTTCCAATACTTCTTTTTGTTTATCAGCAACTTTTATAAAGTTGTCATACACAATATTTAATTCGTCTTTTGTTAATTCGTAACCAATTAATTTTGCTTTATAAGCCACAGCAGCTCTACCGCTTCGTGCAGTTAATAAAATAATCGATGCATTAACACCAACATCTTCTGGATTAATGATTTCGTAATTTTCTCGGTGTTTAATCACACCATCTTGATGAATACCTGATGAATGCGCAAACGCGTTATCACCTACAATAGCTTTATTAGGTTGTACAGGCATTTTCATCATGTTACTAACCAATTTACTTAATTCGTTTATTAATTTAGTATTAATGTTGGTATGTACATTTAAACCTGGGTGTTGTTTCATAATCATAACAACTTCTTCTAAAGATGTATTTCCAGCTCTTTCGCCAATACCATTAATAGTACACTCTATTTGGCGTGCACCATTAATTACTCCGTAAATAGAGTTAGCAGTGGATAAACCTAAATCATCGTGGCAATGCGTAGATAATTTAGCTCTTTCAATACCTTTAACATTATCTACTAGGTATTTTATTTTTGCTCCATATTCGTGAGGTAAACAATAACCAGTTGTATCAGGTATGTTTAAAACAGTTGCGCCATTATCGATGGCAACCTGACAAACTTGAGCTAAATATTCATTATCAGTTCTACCGGCATCCTCTGCATAAAACTCAACTTGATCAACAAATTGTTTTGCCAACGAAACACAAAATGCAGCTTTTTCAAGTACCTGATCAGCTGTCATTCTTAACTTGTGTTCACGGTGCATTGCCGAAGTTGCTAAACCAGTATGAATTCTACCTTTTTTAGCAAACTCCAAAGCTTTTCCAGCAGCAACAATATCCGCTTCTACAGCACGAGATAATGCACAGATAGTAGGAGTTGTTATAGCTTTTGAGATTTGAACAATTGAATTAAAATCGCCTGGTGAGGATACTGGGAAACCAGCTTCGATGATATCTACACCTAACTCTTCTAATTTTCTGGCAATAATTATTTTTTCTTCGGTTACTAATTTACAACCAGGGACTTGTTCTCCGTCTCTCAAGGTTGTGTCAAAAATGTCAACTTTTTCAGTCATATATAATAGTACTTCTAATAATTTCAGTTCCCAAATTTAGTTTTCTTGTTTTAGCTTTAAAACTGATTTAAAATTATTGATACGATGTATAAACTGTATTTTTTAATAATTTTAAAATATTTTTAAATTTAATTATCTGATTATGCGATAATTATTTTATTTTTGTATTCAAACTATATATTATGTCTAGCAAAAATTCTGATCAGCTATTTCAACTCATTCAATCGTTAAGTAAAGGTGAAAAAAGGCATTTTAAATTGTTTGCAACCCGCCATAAAGGAGGGGAGAATGCTAAATTTTTAAAGTTATTTGATATTATAAATGCGCAAAAAGAATATAGTGAGGATAAAATTTTAAGTAAAGAAAAATCTATTCATCCCGATCAATTGCCTAATATCAAACAACATTTATACAAGCAAATTTTGCAAAGTTTACGGTTATTACATGGAGATAATGATGTGAATTTAAAGATTAGGGAAAATTTGGATAATGCAGCTATTTTGTACAACAAATGTTTGTATACCCAGAGTAACAAACATATCGAAAAAGCAAAGGAAATGTGTGTGAAATATGAAAATAATACATATTTGTTGGAAGTGCATGAAATGGAGAAAAAAATAGCTTCTAAGTTAGTGAAAAGAGATATTCAGGAAAAAATTGATGCTTTAATACCCGAAGGTAACGAGCTACAAAAAAAGATATCTAACATTATTACATTTTCTAATTTATCCACCAAATTATATGGTTTATATACCAAGTTTGGATTTACACGTAACTCAAAAGATTTTGAGATAGTGAATAGTTTTTTATACTCCACACTACCTGCTTTTAAGGAGGAAGATTTATCGCCGGAGGAAAAAATTAATTTATACAATGCATTGGTTGGTTATTACTTTTTTATTCAGGATTCCCGACGTGCATACGATTATGCTGTTAAATGGGTGGATTTGTATGATAAAAAAACAGATTTAATTGTTTCAAAAACAGAGAGTTATATTAAAGCGATTAATAATTTATTGGATAGTCAATACAAACTCAGTAGGTATGAGGAGTTTATTCAAACCAGCTTAAAATTCGAATCGATTAAAAATCGTCATGATTTAAATTTAAACGAAAATTTATTGTTTTTACTTTTTAAATATTCCTCAAAACATACCTTGGATAAATATTTTATGTTGGGTGAATTTGATAAGGGTGTACAACAAATAAGTAATATTGCAGAGGATTTACGTGTATTTGGAGATGAATTTAACGAACATAGCAAATTAATTTATTATTATAAATTTGCTTGTATGTATTTTGGGAACGATGATTATAAAAATGCGGTGTATTGGTTAAATCAAATTATTAATGCGCGCGATGAGGATTTAAGAAGCGATATTTTGTGTTTTGCACGAATTTTAAATTTGATTTCGCATTACGAATTGCGCAACGATGATTTGGTGGAATATTATATTAAAAGTACTTATCGATTTTTAGGAAAAAAAGACGATTTACATTTTTTTCAAACCCGTATTTTACGTTTTTTAAAGCGTTTAAATACTATACAATCCAACGAAGATTTAATGACGGGCTTTAGAGAATTAAAAGATCAATTGTTGCCTTTAACCTCCAATCCATACGAAAAACGAGCATTTGTATATTTTGATATAATATCTTGGTTAGAAAGTAAAATTGAGCAAAAACCAGTTAAGGAAATCATTAGGTATAAGGCGCTTAAAAAAATAGAGTCTGCCAATCAACCGGATATGTAAAATGGAATTTTACTATGTATTTGCTTAGTTTTTGTTTGCATATTTTTGAGCAAAATAACTAATCATGATCATTTGGAAAGTATGAAAAACCATGAGAGGTAATAAAATGATTCCGATAGAAAAATTGGGTGGAAATATTATTTTTGAGAAAATTGTTCCGTGAATCATGGATTTTTTTGTTCCACAAAATTGTAAAACAATGCTGTCTTGGTGATTAAATTGTAATTTTTGAGCAGTAAATTTTGTGATATAATAAATTGAGAAAAATAACAATGCGCTTATAATAAAAATAATAGCTAAGTCTGTAAAACTAATGGAGCTAAATAAATTTTGAGCAAAAGATTTTTGGAAAGTTTTAAATATTATAAAAATAACTACAGATTTGTCGAACGTTTTTATCCAATTAGAATATTTTGAAACGAAATTTTTACTTTTTAGCGCAAATAATTTCTGAACAATGATTCCTGCAAAAACTGGAAGTAAAATTTCGGTAATTAATTTTAAATAAATTGCAGTTAAGTCGAAGTTATTCGTAGCATTTTTTAAAAATATTCCTATCCATAAAGGGGTAATTAAAATACCAATTAAACCTGAAATACTTGCGTTGAGTATAGCTGCTACAATATTTCCTTTTGCAACGGAAACAAAAACTACAGATGTTGAAACAGTAGAAGGCAGAGCTGCTAGATATAAAAATGCTATCCAGGTGTTAAAACTTTCAGCGGATTGTATGAATGGATAAAAAACTAATACAATTAACGGAAACACAATAAATGTTATGCTTTGTACTAATAAATGTAGTTTCCAATTTTGTAAATCTTTTCCTATGGTTTTTAAATCTAATTTCAGACCATAAAAGAAAAAAATAAATACAACACCTATTTGGGCAATTAAATTTAAGTTTATTGTATTTTGAATATCGCCAAAAGAAGATAAAAAATAAGCAATTATTATTGCGATGATTATGCTTACAATAAAGTTGTCGATTTTTATTTTCAAGGGATAAAGTTTTAAAAGTTGATAAAGCTAAAAAAAAAGAGTTGAGATTGGTATCTCAACTCTTTAAAAAATTTAAATGTAAATTAAAATTTATATCTAACTGTAACACCGTATGTGCGTGGGTCGCCTAAAACACCAGCGTAATGTCCAGCATTACCAGCGCCAGGTAATAATTGTTCAAAGTAGTTTTGATCTAATAAGTTTCTAGCCCAAATAAATGCTGTAAAACCATCAGTTGCTCTAAAACCTAAACGCGCGTTTAATAATGCATAACCATCTATATTTAAGTATTTGGATGGGGTAGGGCTTGAGGAAAATTCCGAACGGTAATAAGTATCTGCTCCAAAAAAGTATTTACCCGATTTTCCAATAAAATTAGATTTTTTGCTAATTAATTCAATACCAAAGCTTCCAGCATATTTTGATATACCTGGTAATCTTTGCCCAGAAATATCTTTGAAAGGTATAGCTACATTATTTGCATCTCTAGCGCCAGTTTCTTCTAATGGAAGAGGAGCGTTTTTAAATGATTCGTATTTACCATCTGTATAAGCAAATGCACCATTAATTACTATGTGATTATTGATAGAAATGTTACCATCAATTTCAAAACCTTTAACACTAACAGCTTCTGCATTCGCTAAATAACCTCTTAAAATTGCAGGGTCTGGATCTTGAACCAAAGTTTGATAATCACGAATATATGAATAATGCGCAACTACATTTAAACTGGAAAATTGTGTTGGGGCAGTTTTAATACCCGCTTCAATATGTTGGGTATATTCTGGTTTTACTTGAGCTAATTTTAAATCAGGCTGACCGTTAACGTTAGGTAATCCACCTAAATTTACACCAATGGGTTTAAAGCTATTGGACACAGTTGCAAATGTATTTATTTTATCATTTGGTTTAAAAGCTACAGTTAATTGCCCAGTTACATTGTTTTCTGCAACGTTAAAGTTAAATGCTTGGTTATTATAAATGGTTCTAATTGCCAATAAGGCTGGATCGTTTGTTTCAAATAATCCATAAGCTCTTCTATTAAAATGAACTAACTTGGAGTCGTAATTGTATCTTATACCCGGTAAAATATGCAATTTTTTAGTTATTGCCCAATCAATATTGGCAAAAGCTGCAGCACTTTGTGAACGAAGTCTGGAACGAATAGCAGAACCATGACCATCGAATAATCCAGGAGTGGACCATAAAGCAGTATTGGTTGTACTTTGTTGAAAACGCCATTGATGCTCACCAGCTTCTTCAATGTGTTCTGGATTACTCCATAAATGTTGATTGATATAATACAAGCCAAAAACACCAGTAATTTTTTTAGAAATATTACCAGAATATCTAATTTCTTGCGACCATTGCTCATGACTTGATCCTGCTTGAGATTTTGCTGTTGCATTTAAACCTGTAAAATCTCTATCGTTCATAGGATCCCATTTCCAATATCTAAATGCTGATGTAGTAGTTAATGTTCCTTTACCTATTTTAAAATCTCCGTTTAATGAAATACCCCCCATATTATTGTTTGCTCTCCATGTTGAGTTTTGATTAATTTGTCTTGAAAAATCATATTCATTAGGATATACACCAGTTCTTCCTGGTATTTGCCAATTTAAATCTTGAGCAATTGCGCCAAATTGACGGTATGCAGCTCTTTGAGTAGGAACAACACCAGCTAAAACTTGTGCATATCCCTCTTTGGGTTGTTGGCGTGTAGCGTCGTAAATAAAAGTAATTTTTGCACTATCATTTATTTTATATAATAAACTTGCACGAACTCCTAAATTATTTAAGTCGTTTACATATTTATTGTTATTGGTATTATAAATTGTTCCGTCTCTTTGAGTTCCAGAAAAAGAAACTCGAGCAGCTAATTTATTTTTAATCAAAGGTCCAGTTATGGAAGTTTTTGCTTGAATATAGCCAAAATTCCCATAGCTAATTTCAGCAGTACCGCCAGTTTCAAATTGAGGTGCTTTAGTAGTCACATTAAAAGCACCAGCACTTGTGTTTTTTCCAAATAAAGTTCCTTGAGGACCACGTAAAACTTCAATAGATTCAATATCAATAAAATCCATTGCTGTTGCTGCTGGTCGAGAATAATAAACTCCATCTACATAAAAGCCAACACCTGGATCTAAACCATCATTGGTTAAACCAAAAGTGGAACCAATTCCTCTAATATTTAATGTGGTATTTCGCGGATTAGATGAGTACAATTGAACCGTGGGCACCAATTCTTTTACACGATTCACATTAAAAGCACCAGCATCTTCAGCTTGTGCGCCACCTATACTAGTTACTGCTATTGGCACATCTATTGGTGTTTCTTTTCTTCTTCTTGCTGTAATTGTAACTGTTTCAAATTCAATACTTTCATCCTCTAATTTTAAATTTATTTCTGTATTGTAGGATTTTACTTCAAATTCTTTTTCTTTGTAACCAAATCCGCTAATTACAATTGTTAAAGGATAATTCTCGCTGGTTATTAAAGTAAATTTTCCACTTGCGTCTGTTACAGTAGCATCTGATGTATTTTTTACTTTTATTAATGCGCCTATTACTGGAAGATTGCTTTTATCTGTAATATAACCTTTTAGGCTATTTTTTTGTTGCGCTATTGCGTTTGTCAATGTTAAGTTTAATAGTATAATATAGTAATATATTTTATTTTTCATTATTTTAATTTTTAAAGTGAATATTTTGATTGAAAAATATTATTTACAACAAATTTGATTGTTGCCTATTATAATTTGTTTGTTTTTAAAATTATACATATCCTATTTATTAAGTAGATTATTAATTCGAGTGCAAATATAAAACATAATCTATATATTAAATAGATTATATGAGATTATTTTAAATATAAATACCTAATAATCAAGGTTGAAAATTAAATAGAATCGTTGTAGGTGTTTAAAAAAGTAGGGGAGGAATGAATAAAAGATTGGTATTTGAAAGGGATTTTAAACGCGTATTTTCTTAAACACTTATAATAAAATTTTCTACTTTCAGCTATTTCTATGTCGATTGATGTTGCTTTCCCTTTGATTTTGGCCAATAAGAAAAAAATATCATCTACAATATAATTTAAGTACTGCAATAGGATGTATGTAAAATAATAAGATTTGTTGTGTGCCTTTAAAATAAACAACCATTTAGAAACTAAAATTTGGCGCGACCTTTTTGCAGCAAAACCTGAGCTACCGCCATTTACATGAAAAATTCCTGTTTCGTGGAAAAAATAATTTTGATAACCTAATTTTTGTAAACGGTAATTCAATTCTTTATCTTCTGAATACATAAAAAAATCTTCATCAAAACCACCTGTTTCCTCAAAAGTAGATTTTTTAATCATAGCAAAAGGAACTCCCACCCAAGGTAAAGCATGCGTAGTATTTAATTTATCGTATTTATCGATATTTTTAAGGATTTTTTTACCTAGTAATCTGCACCAAAATAAAAGTACAATTGCATTTTCTTCGGCTAAATCTCTTAATCCTGGAAAATAATAATTTGCACTAGGTTGTAAAGAAAAATCGCGATTTTGTATCTTACATCCAACCAATCCAATTCGTAAATTTTCATTATTAGTAAAAAAATGTAAGGTTTTGTAAATAGCATTTTCGTATAAATCTGTATCCGAATTTAAAAGTAATATAAATTCGCCTTTTGCTTTTTTGATACCTAAATTATTGGCTTTTCCAAAACCTAAATTTGATCCTGCATTAATCCAAATAACATCTT
>JBEEPA010000089.1:0-4052 GCA_041191385.1 Bacteroidota bacterium
CAGTGTTTTAATGCCTGATAATGACATAATCGATAAAACATTAATATTAACCGAAGAACAAAAAATAGTACAAGAATTATTTGATTTTTAATTTGGGTGTCCCAGCGCGGAAGTCAGGAAAAGTTTTTTTTAATAAACTATAATTATAAATCACTTAACAAATAGCCACAATAAGAAATAAGTAAAATTGTATATATTTGTTATATACTTCAGTTTATCCCTCGATGCGTAATTTTTTATTTAGTATAGGTATATTTTTATCGCTTGGAATATGGGCATCGCATAATCAGGCAGGGGAAATTATATTTGAACAATTAGGAAATCGGTTGGTAAAAATTACTTTAATTACTTACACCAAAGTTTCATCACAAATTAATCGAGATAGTGTAATAATTAAATGGGGAGATAACCAAGAGGAATTAGTGCTGATGGATGAAAATTACCCGAAATTAGTTGGGAATTTTGACGACACACAAATAAGTAAATATACTGCTACACACACTTACGGAGGAGTAGGAAATTTTACAGTTTCTTTTGAGGATCCTTATAGAAATGCTGGAATCCGAAATATTGTAAATAGTGCTCAAGTATTTTTAACCTTACAAACTACCATAAGTATATCCCCATTTTTGGGCAACAATTTATCTCCAGTTTTATTAAATCCGCCATTAGATAAAGCTTGTATTCAGAGAATTTTTGAACACAATCCTGCTGCATTTGATAGCAACAACGACAGTTTGTATTACTCTTTAACAAACCCAAAAGGCGAAAATGGCGAAGAAGTAGCTGGATATACTTTACCAGCTGGTGTATCTGTTAATTCTAAAACAGGAACTTTTACGTGGGACAGTCCGCAAGTTGGTGGACAATATAATTTTGCTATAAAAATTGAAGAATTTAGAAATGGTTTTAAATTGGGTGAAATTATAAGAGACATGCAAGTTAATGTGAGTGTTTGTAACAATTTAGCACCAACAATTGAAACAAAAGACGAATTATGTGTGTGGGCAGGCAATGAGGTTGAATTTATAGTAAAAGCACAAGATTTAAACGAAGGTGATTTGGTAAATTTAAGTGCCTCAGGAGGTGTTTTTGAGTTAACCAACGCACCATTAGCTACTTTTGAAAACAAAACAGACACTACAGTTGTGGAAAATACTTTCAAGTGGCAAACTGCTTGTAATCATATCTTCAACTCGCCGCATCAAGTGGTTTTTAGAGCGGTAGATAACAATATACAAACCCCTTTATCCAGTTTTAAAACTGTAAATATTAGCGTTGTGGCTCCGCCTACAAAATGGATTAATATCGAACCTACATTAACTCAAAACAACTTAGTTTGGCAAAATAATTTTTGCGCTAATGTTTTGCGTTACGATATTTATAGAAGCAATCAATCGCAAAATTTAAACCTTGATTCCTGTTTTACAGGTTTACCAAACGGAACAAGTTACCAAAAAATTGGAGAAAGTAGCTCTACAAATTATACAGATAATTCCATTTTACCAAACAACACGTACTGTTATCGAATTGTTGCAGTTTATCAAAATTTTATTCAAAGCGTAATTAGCGACGAGTTTTGTGTAGAAAGTAAAATAGTTCTCCCCTATTTTACTAAAATTAGCGTGTTAGAAACGAATGAAAATTTTGGGAAAATAGATATTAGATGGAGTGTATCGGATAGTATAAATTTATTGGGTAATACAAACAACATGTTTTATCAACTGTATCAAATTCAAAATAACATTCCTGTTTTAATATTTGAAAGCTCTAATTTAAACGACACTTCTTTTATACATTCTAACTTAAACACTCAAAATCAACAATTTACTTATCAAGTTGTTTTAAAAAACAATACAAATTTAACACTTAGTTCAAGTTTTGCGCAAAATCCGTTTATTGAATTACAAGCAAAAAATCAATCGGTTGATATCAATTGGAGTTTAAACGTTCCTTGGCAAAATGATGTATTTTATATATACCAACAAAAAAATGATGATCCTAATGATTTTATTTTACTAGATAGTACAACCAATAATTTTTTCAATGTAGCCAACATTCAAAATAATCAAGAATATTGTTTTAAAATAAAAAGTAAAGGAAAATATTATTTTGGTGAATATTTAGATAGCATTATAAATTTTTCTCAATTTGCGTGTGTAACTCCTAAAGATATTGTTCCGCCTTGCATCGACACTTTTTTTATTGAAAGTAATTGTTTACAAAATAATGTAGAACTAAAATGGAAATACCAAAACGCAGGCTGCGATTTAGATTGGAAACAAACTAAAATTTATAAATACTTACCTAATAATCCATTACGCGAGATAATTTTTGAAACTACAGATAAAAATATTACAAATTTTAATTACTCAACAAATAACATTGTGGGATGTTACGCTATTGAATTATTGGATACTATAAATAACTCCACCGAATTTTTATTGGATACTTGTGTGAATTCTTGTGCAAGTTTAAAATTTCCTAATTATATCAGTTTAAACAACGATGGTATAAATGATTTTTTTATCCCAACTAAAATTCATCAAATAAATAAAATTGAACTCGAAATTTATAACCGTTGGGGGGTTTTATTGTACCAAACTAACGAACTACCTATTAAATGGGATGGATCTTATAGTTTAAACAGTCGAAAAGTTAGTGCTGGGGTGTATTATTATGTTTGTACTTATTATTATAGTAGTTTAAATGGCGAAATTTCAGAAAAAATAAATGGTTTTATTCAAATAAGCGATTAACTTTATATTTTTCGATTGCAATACTTTCAAAATATTTTAAATAATGACTCCAAAACAAATTCAATCTATATTAACTCCAAACAAAAAAATTGTAATAACAACGCATAAAAGTCCGGATGGAGACGCTTTAGGCAGTAGCCTTGCTTTACAGCTTATATTACAAAAAAAACAATGTGAAGTGAGTGTAGTTGTACCTAATGATTTTCCTGATTTTTTAAACTGGCTGCCTCAATCCAACCAAATTATAAATGCAGAAAAACAACCAAATATTGCACAAAAATTAATTGACGACTCCGAAATTATTTTTTGTTTAGATTACAACGCTTTAAACCGAATTGAAGGGATGGAAAATTGGGTTGAAAAAAGTAAGGCTTTCAAAATCATGATTGATCATCATCAACGCCCCGAGGAATTTACAGATTTTTGCATAAGTGACATATCTAAAAGTAGTACTTGTGAAATGATTTATGATTTTATAGAATTTTTAGGTTACAATGATGAAATTTCTGAAAATATTGCAGAGTGTATTTATTGCGGTTTGGTAACAGATACAGGATCTTTTCGTCATCCTGGAACAAGTGCAAGAACGCACCAAATTGTTGCTGAACTAATTTCTAAAGGATTAAACAATTCTTTAGTGCATCAAAAATTATTCGATAATAATTCTGTATCTCGCATAAAAGTATTAGGCTATTGTTTAAATTCGATGGAAATAGCATCAGAAATTGAATCGGCAATTTTTTCGATGAGCGAAAAAACGGCTCAAGATTTAAATATGAAAAAAGGTGATAGTGAAGGTGTTGTAAATTTTGGTTTATCCATATCATCTGTTAAATGTGCTGCTTTTTTTAGAGAAGATGATGGCAAAATAAAAATATCCTTTCGCTCAAAAAACGATTTAGATGTTAGTATTTTTGCACAGGAACATTTTGAAGGAGGTGGTCATAAAAATGCAGCCGGAGGAATGTCCTTATTATCCATGGAAGAAACCATTGCAAAATTTAAAAAATCTATGTTAACTTACATTCAAAGATAGTTTATGAAATTTTTGTATAGTATACTTACAAGCATTTTTTTTGGATTAATTTCTTGCGAATCCGAAAGCGAAAAAGTTCATTTTATTGACACTTTATCAAAGGAAGAGCGACAAGAAATTATGCAGGAATCTATAAAAAATGCTGTAAATAAAGAACAACTTCAAATACAAGGTTGGATAAATCGTTATGGTAAAAAATTTACAGAAACCTCTACAGGTGTGCATATTCATGAGATTCAACAAGGAGATAGTAGCAA
>JBEEPA010000090.1:0-3321 GCA_041191385.1 Bacteroidota bacterium
AACACGCTAAGGAATTGGGAAATGCTATACCTTCTGAACCTGTTTTTTTTATTAAGCCAGATACAGCTTTATTAAAAGATAATGAACCATTTTATCATCCCGATTTTTCCAAAAATATTCAGTATGAAGTAGAAGTTGTATTAAAAATAAATAAAGTTGGTAAAAATATTCAGGAAAAATTTGCGACAAATTATTATTCGGAAATTGGTTTAGGTATTGATTTTACAGCTAGAGATATACAAAATGAACTAAAAACTGAAGGTTTACCTTGGGAAAAAGCAAAAGCTTTTGACCATTCCGCAGTTATATCTAACTTTTTTATTCCTAAAACAAATTTGGGTGATTTAGCTAATTTAGATTTTTATTTATTAAAAAATAAACAAAAGGTACAATTGGGCAATTCTAATCAAATGTTGTTTAACTTTGATAAAATTATCCATTATGTATCAAAATATATTACACTTAAAACTGGCGATTTAATTTTTACTGGAACTCCAAGCGGAGTTGGCAAAATTGAAATTGGAGATATTTTGGAAGGGTATTTGAAAGATAAAAAAATGTTTGAAACTGAAATTAAATAGAATGCGAAAATTATTTATCTTAATTCTTTCTTTATATTTTTCAATTAATTTAAATGCTCAAACTAATTTAAATGGAATTTGGAAAGATGTGAATTCTAAAAATTTCAAAAACTGTTATTTGATAATTGCACAAGATAAGGATAGCGTTTTTGTTAATCATTATTTAGAATATAAAGGTACACCAATGGTAGAATATGGAAAAGGAATTTTAAAAAACGATAGTTTAATTTACAATGTTAAAGTTTCTTTAGCTGTGCCTGGATGGAGCACTGCTGGACAGCATCGATTAAAAATTATACATGATAAAGAAATTTCGGGCATGTATTTTGATAACAAAGGGAACAGTGGTGAAATAAAATTCACCAAATATTTACCAAAAAAATAAACAACTTAATTTTATGAAAAAGTTTTTTTTACTTCTTGCCTTAACAATTTATATTCATTCGGTTTCTGCACAATGCACATCAATAGATGCGAATAAAATTAATACTCTAACAGATAAAGTGAGCAAACAACATTTGGATAATAACAAAATTAAAATCATTCAAGATTATTTAAATACAGATTGTATAAAAAGTACGCAATTGATTACTTTATTAAAATTTTTGAATTTTGAAGAAGATAAAATTACAATTATCAAAAAAGCATATTCTAAATTAGAAGATCCTCAAAACATTTCTGAAATTTTTAAACTACTGGAATTTGAGAG
This sequence comes from Bacteroidota bacterium, assembly GCA_041191385.1. Taxonomy (GTDB): domain Bacteria; phylum Bacteroidota; class Bacteroidia; order Flavobacteriales_C; genus JBEEPA01. The sequence continues at coordinate 1,291 of JBEEPA010000090.1, forward strand.
TAGTAAAAAGGAAATCCAAACATTTATTCAGGGTTTAAAATAAACTTACAAATCCAAAATGGATTTTAGCACTACGGAACTGGAAAGGGTTATTTTGCTCCTTACCTAAAGCATAAGCCATTGAAAATATACCAGCTTTGGTTTCGAAATTAATACCTGCACCAAACGCCATTGGTAAATCGTAAGTGTTTTGTACTAAAGTTTTACGTTCTACCCATGCGCCATCCCAAAATAAATTAATATACGAATTTCTTTCCAACAGCAATCGATATTCTAAACCATAAATAACATATCTCGATGCAAAAATTGAACGTTCATCAAATCCTCGTAAACTTTTAAAACCTCCTACCCTATAAATTTCATTATCCAATAGATAATCGTTTAATATCCAAGCTCCAGATAAATTTGTTCTGATTGTTGATAATTTAAATATCGGTATAAAATAATTGAAATTAAAGCCCATTTTATACAAAACCGAGGTTTTAGGAATACTAACGTTTATATTGGAATTAGGAATCTCAAAGTTAATTTTACCATTTTCATCAGCTTTACCTTTAATTTCTTTATTACCAACACTTGCAAAAGTTTTAAAATTAAACCCCTTTCGTGGATTAAAAAAATAATCTAAATCCTCCCAAACAAACTCTAAACCGTAAGAGTTAGAAGAAAATGAACTGGCATTATTAATTAATGTTTTATTATTCAATACATTTGATGAATTGATTTCCCAAAACACATTAAACGACTGGCGAGTATTTACAAAATAATTGATTGCCAACTTATTATCTACATTAACAAAAGAGGTATCTTGTTTAAATAAAGCAAAATTTTCTTTTAATCCAAATGGAGTTCCTGCAATATAATTAAAATCGGTTTGTACATTTAATTCTTGAGTTTGTGGTTGTAATCTTCGCCAATTTACATCAATTTTCTCACCCAGTTTAAAACTATTAAATACCTTTAATTCCAATTCACCTGTAATGATCAAATTACTTCCTGTACTTAATCTGGGATCAATATTTGTATTAGGCAAAATACCAATTACTCCGTTAAAAAAATTGGCTTTTTTTTCCTCTAAGTATAAATGTATTTGCGCTTTATTGTTTAAAAACACAATTTGTGCAGCCTGACTTTGTTGTAAAAAAGGACAAGCTAAAATCCGCTTATTAATTTGGTTTACAACTTGTTGATTAAAAATAGAATTAGGCTGAATTCCGATTAATTGTTGAATATATTTTTTATTCACTTTTACATCACCATGTATAACTAAAGTATCTAATTTAATCAACTGTCCGCTTTGTAAATCCAAATCCAACACTAAACCATTATTACTTTCTGCAATTTGTTTAAACTTAATTTGTGCAAAAGGATATCCATTTTGTTCATGATACACAATAATTTTATCTAAAGCAGCCAAAATATCAGATAAATTGGCATTTTTATTTTGTAAAACATTTAAATTTAAACCAGCTTTTAAAGCCAAACCCTCGTTTACTTTTAAATTAATTTTATCCCATTTAAACTGTTTACCCTCAAAAATATAAGCTGTATAAACACTATCTTGTAGCATTATCGTATCAACCGACCATCCCCAAAAACCTTGAGACAATTTTTGTTTTTGAATATTTTTAAGTTCATGATGAAAAACCGATAAATTGCGAATAGCTTTTAAAGTATCCGTTTTTTGCTGAGTAACGGCAACAAATAAAGGTTGCTGAGCTTTTAAAGCTGAGAATAAATTGAATACAAAAAATAATGAAATTATATACTTTCCCACTTAATTTTTAAATTTTTTCCCAATTTAAAAGCTTTCAAAGCTAATCATATAGGATTATAAAATTACAACAATAACTTTTCTAATTAGTTTATATTGCTTTTAAGTTATTTTTAATGGCCGATTTAAAAAATCCAAACCAATAAATGATATAAAATTAAAAAAATCCAAACCAATTACAATTTTTGAAAACTTAAAAAAAACAAGAATACTTGGGTTTAGATAAAATATTACAGACTTATAATTTAATAAATGAA
>JBEEPA010000091.1:0-5282 GCA_041191385.1 Bacteroidota bacterium
ATTCCCGAAAATTCTAAACTATTGTTTTCGGTTTTTAATCTACCTAATACATTTGCTATTTGTTGAGGTGTGAACGAAAACCATTTATTAACCTTTAATTTAGGTAAAACTAAATCTAAATTACTGCTAAATGTAGCAAACAACTGTAAAGCGGTTTGGTAGGTATCAGGCATTTCAACTTCGTAGCATTTTTTAAGGGCTTTAATATCGGATTTTTCCGTTAATTGCATTTCAGTAGCTTGTTCAATTTTCGCTTCTAATTCTGCTCTTTGTTTTTCCTCCTCCCTTTTCTTTTCGGCTTCTTTTTGCTCTTTCATTGCTAATTCCTTAGCCATTTCTTTATTCGCCAACTCGGATTTATAACCGATTTTTTTTGCCTTTAAATTTTCTGAAATTAACAAATAAGGATTAGTTACTTCCTTTTTATTCTCAATGGATAAAACTCTAATATCATCCATAGTAATCAATAAAGGTTTATAATTTTGTTTTGCAAACGCTTCTTTAATCGTTGGTAAAACATTGTTTTCCGTTAATTGAGTAATAGCAATTTCACAATTTAAATCGTAGTCATCATAGGGAATATCGGAATCCAAAATTTTAAAATAAATTTCGTTGGTATGCTTATTTGCGAATTTTAGCATCCAATCCTCTAAATCAATGTAAGCAGAATTAAGCTTTGAAATAAACGTTTTAATTTCCTCCGATTTTGCATTTTTTTGTTTTTCCTCTGCTTCAATTTCGGATTTAATTTTGATTATTTTGTGCTCATATTCCTTAATTTGTAAACTTACAGATTTTTCCACCTCCATTAATCTGGATTTTACATTATCCAAAGGGTCGGTAATTTTTTTACGTTCGTTCACTAATTCTTTTTCTAGTGATTTTGCAGTTTTTAAATGCGCTTCACTTTCTTTTAAACCCTCTTTTTTTGGTTCGGGTAATCCGTTTAAAATTACCATTTTTTTTGTCTGTAGTTCATTTTCGGCATCCACTAATGCAATACCAAATTTTCCCCATACAGTTTGTTTTTGTTGCTTTAAAGCTACTAATTTGTTTTCCATGTTGTTTATAGGTTTTGAATTTTTAACATTAAATCAGTTACTTTTTTTTCATTTAAATGCCCTTGAATGCCATCAATAACGCCATCAATATATTGCATTTCTCCACCACAAAAACATCCTACTTCATAAGTATCAATTCCATTCGAATAAAATATTTCTCCAAAAATTACCGATAAACTATAACCATTTTTAAATTGAATTTTAGCTTGTGTAGCGTTTTCGCAAATATGTTTTAGCTGGTGCGGTTTAAAATCTAAATCTTTAAAAGTTTTGTTTTCCATGTTGTTTAATTTTTACAATTCATTTAAAAAATTATCGTTTTCCTCAATTTGATTTGTTGGATTTTCCACTAAATCAATATTGTTGTTTTCGGGTGCATCCAAAAATAAATTATCGTTTTCGGGTTCTTGTTGCACTTCTTCAATTTCTAAAATAGGATTTGATTTTTGTAAACCGATTTTATTAAAATTAATTCCAAAACCTTTAGCTAAAGCGTGTTTAATAATTTTCGCTCTCATAAATTCCGTATCAATTCCACCGCCAGGACCAGTAACATATAAAGGATTAGTTTTTCCATTATTTTTTTTAGCCGATGCATCTTGCCAACGTTTAATGTCTGTTTCTTCAAAATCAATAGTTTCCCATCTTGGTTTTGGGTAGGATGGCTTTAATACTTCAACTTCGCCCCCAATAATACGCCCCTCAGAATTTTTATTCAATTTTGGGCGCGTAATATCCAATAATTCCCCCGATTGTTTAGCAACGCTAATTTTACCCTCTACGGTTAACGAATAACTTGCAACCTTAACATAAGTGCCATCGGATTGCTTTAAATTTTGGGGTTGTACATAAACCAAATTAGCCGATTTATTTAAACTTACATTATCCCTTAATGCTTTTCGTACACACTGGATTAAACTTTCATCCGTACACTCGTTTAATCCCATATCATTTAAAATTCTTTCTTTCAAAAAAGATAATTCAGATAAAATGTACCTTTCTGCTGCAGTATCATCCCATTGAGGGTTTACCACTTGTGCCACCTTAATTAATGTTGAGGTGCTTTGATTAATTAATTGTAAATTTGCCATGATGCTTTATTTATTTAATTTTTGGTTAATTATACGCTTAACCAATTAGCGTTTAAAGTTTAATTTCTCCTTTTAGTAATTTTTGCCATAATACAATAAATACCCATTTCATTGATGTGTGAGTAGCTTGGCTTTTTCGGTACTCTACTGCATTATTCCAATTAACTGGGTGCAAAGTAATACAAACATCAACTTCAATAGTATTATCTACTTTTTCCCAATCTAATTTTACTTTTTCTTTCCAATAATCATACAGTAAACAGTCTGTAATATCGGATATTGATTTGCCTTTTTCTTTTGAAAAATTTTCGATTTGTTCCTTGAAATTTTTACTTATTTGGAACCGGTGAGTTGTTTTATTCATATTTACGTTTTTAAATTCAAACACAAATATAATAAAATAAACAATAATACAAATAAAAATTTATATTTTTTTTCTCTTAATAAAGATGGATTGTTGAATGTTTAGGGTTTTCAGTACCCCAACGGTATAAATGAAATAAGTATATTCCCTTAGCAATTCCGATTTTATATCCTTTTTCTAAAACCGCATTTGAGAAATGCCAATCAAAAAATTTGCCATCAATCGAAATTGCACCCTCTGGAAAACCTCCCAAATCGCGCCATAAACGTACTGAAAAAAGCATCATTAAACCGCCTATTGTATCGTTTATAATTTCCACCTCACTATCATACTGATTTGCTAATTTTTCCCCAATTTCAACATGATAATTAATATCTGCATTTTCGGAAAATTCGCCTTTATACAGTTGATATTTTAAGCCTAATCGATTAGTTACACAACTCACTAAATCGGCTTTACCATTCATGGCTATTTTTTCACATTGTGCAAAAAAAGTTTTATGGCTCATTGGTAAAGTATCAATATCACGTAAACAAACCCAATCGGTTAATGGTAAGCCACGAATTAAATCATTAATTGCTTTACCTATATTCTTGTTCGAATGTCCAGGCGTAATATGATGTACTGTAATTGATTTATTATTTATAGGCTTTGCAATATGTGGATGTATTTTGTAATATTTTTTTACATCTTGATCCAAATAAGTATTATATAAATGTATGGCTAATTTCCAAAGCACATACGGAAAACTTATCTGGTCCCGGTAAGAATGTTTTTTAACTTCAATCCACCATGCATTATAAATTAAATTAGTTTCTGCATTATTTTCCCGAACAAAAAAACCATTTTGATATAAACCAAAATTATCAGGAAAACCATCGGATGTATAACTATCTAACTGTTTTAAAACTATTGATTTTTCATCCTTACCCAATAAAATAACTTTTTCGCATTCAGCAGTTACTGTATTTCTATTAGGGTGCTTAACATACAAAGGATGTGAGGGCGGTTTTTTTCCTAAAGTAATATTTGCATCAATGTAGCATAGTAAATTGTAATCAGGCAAATATTCATGCCCTAAAATTTTAATTTTTCTACTTAATTTTTTACTATCTAATTTTTCATTTACCTTAATGACATTCCAACCTTTTGGCTCTGTAATATCTAAATCCGTAAATAGAAAACAATCCCACCCCACGAAATTAGGAGCAGGATTAAGATTATCATAATTACCGATTAATACGGTATATATTGCTTTCTTTATTTCCAATGTTCAATTTGTAAAGCAAATGGATTATTTTCCATAATTTCATCAAAAGCTTTATGCGTTGCTTTTGAATTAATTAAATCCAATTGCCCATCTTTATTGATATCCCTCCAATCTGAACCCAAAGAAATACACCCATTTAATTGTGAGGCGAAATTTGCAGAATGTAAACGGATGCCACTACGATTAGGCACATTTTCCACTAAGTATAAATTTACTTTAAATCTTGGCGAATATGTTTTTACTACATTATATTTCCCTGTAGGAATACAACTAATTCGTGATTGATTATCCAACCAACCGCGCTCGATTGTTTTACATTGGAATAAAATTTTATCGTTTTCAACTACTTTAAGCAGTCCGTAAGTAGCATTATTATCGCCTTTAACCCTTACAATACTAACAACTTTCTTCATTGTCTTTAATTTTTTCGATTTTATCCGTTAAATTTTTTGCCACGTACACACCAACGATTAAAATAACTGCACCGCCTACAATTTCAAACCAATTTTGATTTATTGCACCATCGGTAATAAGTGCAACGCCAGAACTCATAAGCACACCACCGCCCCCCATTTGGGTAATTCCCTCTACTTTTACTTTCGTATCAGTTTTTTTTAATGCTTTAATAACCTCAACTGGGTTAATTTTTAAGAATAATTTTTTAAACATTTTATTTATTTTTTAATGATTTATACAACTCACAAAGTTTAATAATAATAGTAATTAAACCTAAAGTAATTCCGACAATATAGGAAATTGCGCTAAGTTTTAATGTTGTTTCTTGAGTAATTTCGCCTAAAATTATACCCAAAAAAGTACCTCCCCCAGTAATTTTAGTAATTAAAGTATCTTTCATTTTAAGTTGATTGCGTATTGATGTAAATAAATCCCTTATCTGTTTCATGTAATTTAACATTCGTAATTGATGAAACTAAGTTTAAACCTTGTACAAACGCATTGCTTTCATTTGCGTGTACCTCGAAAACAATCCTACCCATAGATACGGTAATAGCATCTTGATTGTTATTATTATCTGCAATTTGCACCCTTGTAATCATTGTTTTAACAATAAAAGGAGGTGGAAATAATAAATTAATGTAAGGAGTTGCACGTAAAATATACATTGCAATTCCTATAATTTTTTGCATTTTTAATTTGGATGCGGTATCTGCTGCGCCTTGTGAAGTTGTTTTGGAACTGGCGTAAACATCAATGTGAAAAGTATAATTACCAACGTAATGAAGTGCGCTTTTATCTTGGTAATCTGCCATATCTAAGCTAATATTGATGGCTTCTAAATCCGTTTTATCAAACGGTACCATTCGCTCTTTATAAATTAATGGAGTTATTGACTGGTCGGCAAATTCATCTGCTAAGATTAAACCAATCCTATCCCTGATTAATTCAAATGATTGTAAAGGTGCTATTGCTAATTGTCCCATAATGCAAAATTAAGCATAATCACCCAAAATACAAACTATTGTACCTAACATTTC
>JBEEPA010000092.1:0-7179 GCA_041191385.1 Bacteroidota bacterium
CTCTAGAAAGGAGATAATCCAGCCACACCTTCCGGTACGGCTACCTTGTTACGACTTAGCCCTAGTTACCAGTTTTACCCTAGGCAGCTCCTTGCGGTTACTGACTTCAGGCACCCCCAGATTCCATGGCTTGACGGGCGGTGTGTACAAGGCCCGGGAACGTATTCACCGCGTCATGGCTGATACGCGATTACTAGCGATTCCAGCTTCACGGAGTCGAGTTTCAGACTCCGATCCGAACTGAGATAGGCTTTAGAGATTTGCATCACGTCGCCGTGTAGCTGCCCTCTGTACCTACCATTGTAGCACGTGTGTAGCCCTGGACGTAAGGGCCGTGCTGACTTGACGTCATCCCCACCTTCCTCTCGGTTTACACCGGCAGTCTCTCTAGAGTCCCCGACATTACTCGCTGGCAACTAAAGATAGGGGTTGCGCTCGTTATGGGACTTAACCCGACACCTCACAGCACGAGCTGACGACAGCCATGCAGCACCTTGTAAATTGTCCGAAGAAATACTGCTTTCACAATACGTCAATCTACATTTAAGCCCAGGTAAGGTTCCTCGCGTATCATCGAATTAAACCACATGCTCCACCGCTTGTGCGGGCCCCCGTCAATTCCTTTGAGTTTCATTCTTGCGAACGTACTCCCCAGGTGGATCACTTAACACTTTCGCTTGGACACCGACTGTATATCGCCGACATCGAGTGATCATCGTTTACAGCGTGGACTACCAGGGTATCTAATCCTGTTTGCTCCCCACGCTTTCGTCCCTGAGCGTCAGTAATGGTTTCGTTAGCTGCCTTCGCAATCGGTGTTCTATAACATATCTAAGCATTTCACCGCTACATGTTATATTCCGCCAACGGCAACCATACTCAAGAAAAACAGTATCAATGGCAGTTCCGTAGTTGAGCTACGGGCTTTCACCACTGACTTATCTTTCCGCCTGCGGACCCTTTAAACCCAATAAATCCGGATAACGCTTGCATCCTCCGTATTACCGCGGCTGCTGGCACGGAGTTAGCCGATGCTTATTCATATAGTACCTTCAGGTAAGTACACGTACTTACGGTTATTCCTATATAAAAGAAGTTTACAACCACTAGGGCATTCATCCTTCACGCGGGATGGCTGGTTCAGAGTTGCCTCCATTGACCAATATTCCTCACTGCTGCCTCCCGTAGGAGTCTGGTCCGTGTCTCAGTACCAGTGTGGGGGTTCACCCTCTCAGGCCCCCTACCCATCGTAGCCTTGGTGAGCCGTTACCTCACCAACTAGCTAATGGGACGCATGTCTATCTATAACCGCCAGAGCTTTAATTATCAAACCATGCAGTTTAATAATACTATGGAGCATTAATCCAAATTTCTTTGGGCTATTCTCCAGTTATAGGCAAGTTACATACGCGTTACGCACCCGTGCGCCGGTCGCCACCATCCGAAGACGTGCTGCCCCTCGACTTGCATGTGTTAGGCCTCCCGCTAGCGTTCATCCTGAGCCAGGATCAAACTCTTCGTTGTAATTATAAAAATTTAAATTTTGCTAGATACTTATTATACCAATATTCCTATTGAGCAAACGCCTCTTCTTTTAACTTCAATCTTTTCAAAGAACTTTTATATTGTTTAACTCGGTTTCCCAAGTTGAATATATACTACTTTACTATTTAAATCCTAATCTTCAACTCCAATCTTCAACTCTAATCTTCACTTCTTCAACCAATCCTTTTAAACCCCTCTAACTACGCTCTGTATTTCGTCTCATTCAAAGCGGGGCACAAAGATAATAACTTTTTTTCTTTTCCACAAAATATTTTTGAAAAATTTTTCTTCAACTATTTTTATGAACGAACCATATTTTCAATGGGAGGGCAAAGATATAGGAGTGATTTAAAAAAACAAAATAAAAATTAAAAAATTAATGTGAATAATCGTAACATACTGATTAATAGATTGAAAAAATCAAGAAGGATTTGAAAAAGTTAATGGAATAATTTGACCAGATACACAATCTCCCCAATTTAAAGAAAAGTCAGCTATAATTTTAGCTACTTGATTTGGCTGAGTAGATGAATTATAATTAGGAAAAGCTTGGCGAAGCATCTCGGTATTTACAGCACCCAAAGCAAAACAATTCACTTTAACACCATGAATTCCCAACTCATTTGCTAAGCACTCGGTTAAATTAGCCAAAGCAGCCTTACTTGCACTATATATAGATAAACCCGCAAATTTTGAACTACCCTGAAAACCACCCATACTACCAATATTAACAATGTGTGCTTTTGCTGAAATCAAATTTGGCAAAAGTGATTGAATTAAAAAAAAGGGAGCTTTAAAGTTGATATCCATAGTTATATTATAAACTTGTGGCGTTATTTCGGCAAAAGGCAAATGTTTTAAATATCCCGAATTATTAATTAATATATGAATTGGCGTGCTACCTACAATTGTTTTTATAGGCGATAAAAAATCCTCATTAGTAAAATCTGAACAAATAAGCTTTAATTTTGGGTGTTCTAAACCAATATTTGAACTAGTAGAGATTGCAAAAACCAAATTTACCTCTTGTAAATTTAAAAAATGATTAAGTAAAGCATTACCTATTCCTTTTGAAACTCCAGTGATTAAAACATTCATTTATTTAGACTTAAAATCGTTTAAAAAAGATTGGGCAATAGGTTCTAAAACCAAAGATGCAGATATTTTAGCATTAGATAAAGCCTCCGTGAATAATACTTCCTTATTACTCCAAAGCAATTTTTTAAACTCTAACAAGGCATTAAAATTATATGAAATTAGTTCTTTAGCCTTTTCAATCGTTTGATTATCCAAATCAGTTGAAGTAATATGATTAATTAAAGATCTAACTTCCAAAGATTGCACATCAAAAAATAAAGAAGGATTAAAAGTAACGTGGCTAAAATTTGCCATACCCATTTTATTTTTTAAATAAGGAGCAATAGCAAAAGGCCCAATACCCACCTTAAATTCGCTTAATTTTATAGCAGCTTGATTGGATGCAATTACATAATCGGAAGCTGCCACCAAACCAACCCCACCACCAATAGCTTTTCCGTTTAATTGAGAAATTATAATGAAAGGCGCAGAAACCATGATATTCATTAATTCTGCAAAAGCCGAAAAAAAAGAAATCGCCTGCTGCAAATCCTTTAAAGCCAACAACTCATCAAAACTAGCACCCGAGCAAAAAATCTTTTCATTCACACTTTTTAAAATAAGCACCTTAACATTTTGATTATACAAATCTAGAATTACAGATTTTAAATCGCTTAACAAACTCAATGGCAAAGAATTAGCCTTTGGATGATAAAAATCAAGCGTAGCTAAACCATTATCGATATTTAATTGAATATTTTTATCCATATATTAAAATTTAGCCTGAGGTAAAATATCTAAATCACAAAAATCATTTTCCAAAAACTTAAAATACCCCACAATTCCAATCATTGCAGCATTGTCAGTACAAAACTGAAAACTAGGGATATAAGTATTAAAACCCAACGATTTTAAATCGTTCATTTGCATACGCAACTCCGAGTTAGCACTAACACCACCAGCAATTGCCAAATTTTTAATTTTAGTATTTTTAGCCGCCTTTAGTAATTGTTTAATTAAAGCATCCACAATTGTAAATTGCACAGAAGCACAAATATCATTTAAATTTTCGCTTATAAAATTTGGATTTTTAGCGATTTCCTTTTGTAAAAAGTACAAAACCGAAGTTTTTAATCCGCTAAAAGTAAAATCAAAAAGTCCGTTACGAGGATCAGAAAACTTAAATTTATGCACATCCCCACTTTGCGCCAACTTATCCAAAACCGGTCCGCCGGGATAAGGTAAAATTAGCAATTTAGCAATTTTATCAAAAGCCTCCCCTGCAGCATCATCAATAGTTTGTCCGATAATATTTAAATTTTTAGCCGATTTTACCTCAACAATTTGAGTATGACCTCCCGAAACCGTTAAACATAAAAAAGGAAAAGTTGGATTTTCGATATTTTCACCCTCGATTAAATGCGCCAAAACATGAGCGTGAATATGATTAACCTGAATAATTGGTAAATTTAACGCAATAGCCAACGATTTTGCAAAAGAAACACCCACCAGCAAAGCCCCCATTAAACCCGGACCGTTTGTAAAAGCAATCGCATTCAAATCTGTAGCCTGCACATTAGCAATTTTTAAAGCCTTTTGATATACGGGCAATATATTTTGCATGTGTGCACGCGAGGCTAACTCGGGTACAACACCACCAAAATCCTCATGAATTAATTGCGATGCCACAACATTACTTAACACAGTTTTCCCACGTAACACCGCAATAGAGGTATCGTCGCAAGAAGACTCGATAGCTAAAATTAATGTAACAGACATATTAAAAAATGATAACGGAGTAAATTTAAAAAAATCGGTTTTTAGATTTTATAAAAAAATGAATACTTTTGAACACATTACATTTAAATAGCATAAGAAGATCATGAAAAAATATCCATCGGTTTTAAGCATAGCAGGAAGCGACTCTGGCGGCGGAGCAGGCATACAAGCAGATATTAAAGCCATTAGCGCATGCGGCGCATTTGCCACAACAGCCATTACCGCCGTAACCTCACAAAATACCATAGGTGTGCAAGCAATTCATCCTATTCCTGTGCAACATTTGGCATCCCAAATACAAAGTGTTTTAAGCGATATTCAAATTGATGCTATTAAAATAGGCATGTTACACTCTGCAGAAGTTATACAAACAGTAGTAGATAAAATTAAGCCCTACAATATACCTCATATTATTTTAGATCCTGTAATGGTTGCTACTTCTGGCGACCGATTATTGCAAGAAGAAGCAATCGAAAATTTAAAAAATTTAGCTATTCCTGTATCAAGCGTAATTACACCCAATGTACACGAAGCCGAAATTTTAATGAGCGAAAAATATAATACCTCCGAAGATTTTAAAGATTTTGGTATACGATTAAGCGAAAAATTTAAAACTTCTGTTTTATTAAAAGCCGGACATTTACAAGGGGAGTATTCTGTAGATTATTTAATTAATTATACGAACCAAAAAATTACCGAACTACCTTCTAAAAGAGTACAAACCAACAATACACACGGCACCGGTTGCACCTTATCCTCTGCTCTAGCAGCATTTTTAGCACAAGGATATTGTTTAGAAGAAAGTGCCACAAAAGCAAAAAAATACATCTACAACGCCATACAATTAGGCGCCGATTACCAAACCGGAAAAGGCAACGGCCCTGTAAATCATTTTTTGAATGAGGCCGTGATTAAATAATCTATTTTGATTTTGGTAACGCGTGTAAACGCATAAAAACTTTGTGTAATAATGGTAAAAGTACAACAAAAAGTAGCAAACCGCTATGGAAACAAATAAATGCTACTGTACTTTTTAATTCGTAATATTCTGGAGTAAATTCCATCGTCCATTCATAACCATTATAAATACGTTTATAGTATTTTTGTTTAAAATATGCCCAATACCAAAAATTAGAAATTTCACTTAAATAGCCCAGTAAAAAAATAAAAATAGTTGGTAAAAATAAATACGCAAAAATACTCCATTGATTATTCCACCATTTAAATATCTTATTAAAATAACTTTTAAATAACATTAAATAGCTAATAACCATGATTATTAAAGTGAAATTTAAAATTAATTTCCCTCTAAAACGATAAATTGCCTCAAAAACTCCTAAAATTGCCAATAAAACACCAGTAATTAGAATAAAAAGTAAAAATTGTTTCCAATTTATCCATTTAAACAACAAAATAATAACCGATAAAAAATAAGTAACATAAAACATTACCAACATAAAAGTAGATATAGAATTAGTAATAAAATCATTTTTAGCCTCAATAATGTTAAACAAAGTTAAACCTAAATCCAAAAACTTACTTGAATAATATGAATCTTCGTAAACATACACATCATTCTCATAATCGGTGTAAGAAAATTCATTAACTCTGCTATTATTTAAAACATAGCCTTTATAAATATTTGATTTGAAATTGTGAATTACACTATCTGGTTTTAAACGATTGTAATAAGAATACTTTGTTAATAGATAATTAGCATTTCCAATTTCCTTTACAGCTTTTGATTCTGAAAAATTAATATTTTGTTGGATAGTAAAATCTAAAACAATAGAATCCAAGTAATTTTGGATAAAAGGATTCTCCATCAATTCTGGTAAAATATACAACCCCTCATTAGCAACATTTGCATTTCGATACAATTTTGGTCGTTGATTTTTAAAAACACCTTTATGATAAAAAATACTATCACGCAAAGCTTTTTTTTCAAAATCATCATAAATTTGTCCGTTACGCTTAAATTCTGGTTCAAAATATTTTTTGTTTTTAGCCTTTAAATATTCCTCATCAGTTTTGTAATAGCCAAAATAATCCGAACCATTGTATAAATAAAAACCAGAAGTTAAAAACAAGTTTCTATCCTCTATAAATTCCTCATCACTAACCATATTTGCTATTTTATGATTTAAAATTACAGCAGTAGAAATAGGCATTAAAAAAGGTAAAAACAAACCCAATTGTATACATAAAAAAACTACTATACTATGCCAATTTTTTCCTTTTGTATAGCGTTTATCTGGATTAAACAACACCACCTGAAAAATATAAAAACCCATAAACAAAAAGGCAGGAATCAATAAAGGAACATAAATATTAGATAAATCCCTAACCTTTAACAAATCCCTTAAATCTAAAGGGGATAAAAAAGAAATGATGGAAACAATTAAAGTTAACAACAAATTAAAATACAACATTAAATGAATACGTGTTGCCCAAATCCATACATATTGAGTACGTAAAAAAACATCTAATTTTGATAGCCATTTAGGCGCAATTTTTAAAATCCAATTCATTTATTTTAATTTAATTAAGCAGAAAATTAGTATTTATCGTTGAATAATTTTTTGGTAGAATTTGAGATATTTCGGAAATAAGTAAGCTCCAAATCACAATCCATTAACTTCGAAAAAAAAGATTTAATCGCATGATTTTTAGAGAGTAAAATAGTATAACCTAATGAGTTTTTTTCGATTTTAACCTTCCAACCTTCTAAACAACCAGATAATTCATCGTAAGTAAATTTTCCATCTATTTCCAAAG
>JBEEPA010000093.1:0-3289 GCA_041191385.1 Bacteroidota bacterium
ATCGCAATGACAAAGGTTTTAAAACATTGGTTTTGGATATCGAACAATTGTATTTACAACACGCATGGGGTATTCGTAAACATCCGTATGCCATTCGTGCATTTATCCTAGAAATGTTTAATGAGTGGAATATCCAGCCACAATATCTTTTTTTAATAGGTAAATCTGTTAATGCATCTGTTGCAAAAGATAATCGATGGTACGAGTTAAATTTGGTGCCTACCTGGGGGGTTTTAGGTTCCGATGTTGGGTTTTCTTCGGGTTTACAAGGTACTCAGCTGGAACCTTCTATTGCAACCGGACGAATTGCAGCAAATACGCCAGAAGAAGTTTTAGATTATTTAGAAAAAGTAAAACAACACGAAAATAATACACCTGCCGAGTGGATGAAAAATATTTTACATTTTGGTGGTGGACAAGATGCTAAGGAACAAAGCGATTTTAAAAAATATTTAGCTGGTTACCAAGCTACAGCTGAAGCACCTTTTTTTGGTGGAAAAATTCATACTTTTTTAAAAAATAGCTCTGCTCCTTTGCAAATTAATTTATCGGATTCGGTAACTAATTTAATTAACAATGGTGTAACTTTAATGACTTTTTTCGGTCATGCTTACGGGAGTAATTTTGATCAAAGTATTGATGAACCAGAAAATTACAAAAATACTGGTAAATACCCTTTTTTAATTGCCAATTCCTGTTTAATAGGAAATATTCATACGCAAGATACCAAATCAGGTAGCGAACGTTTTGTTTTGGCAAAACAAAAAGGAACTATTGGATTTTTAGGTTCTTCATCGCTAGGTGTAAAAACATATTTAGATCAATATACCAGCGCTTTTTATCGTCATTTTGCGAATTTAAGTTACGGTAAATCTATTGGAGAAATTGTACAAAATACTATTAAAGATATTCAGGTACGTGACTATGAATTAATTAGCGATGTTTGTTTACACATGACGTTACATGGTGATCCTGCTATAATTATGAATACCTTTGCAAAACCAGATTACAGTATAGTATCTTCTGATAATAAAGTTCAAGTTTATACAACACCCAAAATTATAACTACAGATATAGACTCTTTTGATTTACATGTTATAGTAAGTAATATTGGTAAAGCACAAATGGATACTTTTGGAATATTAATTAACAGATATTTTGATGATGGCAGATTAGCGAATTACTCTCTAACTAAAACTGTTTTTAATATCTTTAATAAAGATACTTTTGTTTTTAGATTTCCTGTAGATGTTTTAAATGGTGTTGGTCAAAATAAATTTGAAATTAAAATTGATGTAAACAATGAAATTAATGAGATTAGAAAAAACAACAATGATTCAATTTATCATGTGTACATAGAAAGTTCAGATATTAATCCAGTTTTCCCATACGAATTTTCAATAATATCAGATTATCTACCTGTTTTAAAAGCATCTACAGGAAAAGCATATGCAACTTTACAAAACTATATCCTTGAAATAGACACATCTTTTGCATTTGATTCTCCGATAAAATTAACTATTACCAAACTAAGTACTGGTGGGGTTATAGAATGGAACCCGCAAGATCTTCCCGAATTAAAAACTTTTTTCGAAAGATTTAATTCAAGAAATCAACTTAATAATGCAAATGTTTTTTTTTGGAGAGTTGCAAAAGTTGATAGTTTAAAATGGCGAGCTTCATCTTTTCAATATGTACAAAATAAAACTGGATGGGGCCAAGCCAATTGGGGTCAATTTAATAAAAATAAATTTGAATTTATGAGTTATCAAGCTCAACCAAAATCTTTAAATTTTATCGAACAAATTAAAACTTTAGAAATAAATACAAATGGTGTGGGTGTGAAAAAAAATAACTTTGATGAGGATAATGCTTTTAAAGTAAATTTTAAATTAAATGGAACTACAATGTCTAGGACTACAAAAACTCATAATAGTTTAACTGTTGGTGTAATTGATAAAAAATCGTTGCTTCCATGGCATAGCCAAAAATCTGGTGATTTTGGTCATAACAATTACATTAAAAACTATGAACCTACATGGAATACTTACAGTTTTGAGTTTAATTTACCCTTTAAATTGCCTAATTTAATTAATTTTTTAAATGCTATTCCTGATAGTAACTATATTTTAATGTATAATTACAATAATCACAGATTAGCCGATTGCTATTCCGATACAAGTTTAGGTACTTCGTTTATCAATCTAATGAAATCGTTAGGTTCTAATGTGGATTCAATTACTAAATATCCTAATGGTAACCCCTACATCTTTTTTGCTCAAAAAGGAAACCCAAAAATATCGAAGGAAGTAACTAGTAATTTTAACAATGATTTTATCCAGCTAGTTCAACCCCTAAAAAACAATTGGTTAGATGGATCCATGTATTCCACCAAAATTGGTCCTGGAAAAAATTGGAAATCCTTACATTGGGAAGTAAACCCGGATGAACTTAATAATACACAAGATACAACTCGATTATTTTTATATGGTTTACAAGATAATGGAACAACGGTTTTATTATTTGATACTATTGCCAAAGAGGGCGATGTACTAAGCCTTGAAAACTTTAATGTACAGCAATATAAGGAATTGCAATTACAATATTATTTTGTTGACCCAAAGGAACGTACACCTTCCAAACCCATTCGTTGGCAAGTAGTACATGATGAAATTCCCGAACTGGCTTTAAATGCTCTAAAAATAACAAATTACAAAACAAAAGACACCTTACAACAAGGAGAAAGTTTATATTTTGTAACTGCTATTCAAAATATTTCGAATGTTGAAATGACAGCGTTTTCAGTACAAAACTGGATAGTAAGCAATACGTCTTCTCAAAAAAATACGCAAAGTAAAATGATGAAAAATTTGGCTCCTGGAGAAGTAATTTTTGATACAGTTTATGTAGACACTAAAGATTTACAAGGTTTAAATTCGTTATGGTACGAAGTAAATCCTAGAAATGGAGTATATGAATGGCAAACTGAAAAATACCATTTTAACAATACCAATTTATTTTCTTTTTTTATACAAACTGATAAGATAAATCCTGTTTTAGATGTTTCATTTGATGGAATTCGAATATTAAACGGAGATATTGTTAGTGCACATCCCGAAATTGTTATTACTTTAAAGGATGAAAATCCATTTTTAAAATTGGATGATCCATCTTTAATGCAGGTATTTATTAAGTATCCAAACAATTTTGGAGATTCTACTGTTTTATTACCAGAAAGTGCCTATAGTTTTATTCCAGCTTCGGGATTAAAAAACGAAGCAAAAATTGT
>JBEEPA010000094.1:0-6379 GCA_041191385.1 Bacteroidota bacterium
TGATTTTTCCATAGGCTATGTTTTTTAATTAAACAAATATTTATCGGCGCAATACCAAACTAAAAACATGCCAAAATTTAAAACTATATGTATATTTGTTTCAAAAAACAGCTATGCAATATCTATTAAAAGCAATTTTCATCGTATTATTTATAACTGCTTGTAATTCTAAAAATCATAATGTTGCAATTTTACCAGAGGATAAAATGAAAGAGTTATTAATGGATTTACATACCGTTGATGCTGCAGGCCGACAAAGTATTATAGAGTATAATGGTAGTGCTATAGTAAAAAACAAACAAGTATTAGAGGTTTTAAAAAAACACAATTTAACTATTGATGAGTTTAATCAAAATTTAAAATTTTACATCGAAGACATCGAAAAGTTTGATGTTTTTTACGATCAAATTATCGAGAAATTCAGGGATAAAGAAGCTGAACTTTCTAAGGTTAAAACCCAAAATTAAATCATTTCACCACTTCAAATTTTATAATATTCACCGGACAGTGATTTTTGGCGCGTTGTAGGGTTTCTAATTCGTCCTCACCCACCAAAGTGGTAAACCAACCCTT
The DNA here is from genome assembly GCA_041191385.1 of Bacteroidota bacterium. Lineage (GTDB taxonomy): Bacteria > Bacteroidota > Bacteroidia > Flavobacteriales_C > JBEEPA01. The sequence continues at coordinate 574 of JBEEPA010000094.1, forward strand.
TTTTTCTACTCCATCAATCAATACACATTTCCCATTGTTTTTGGATATTCTCCATCTAAATCTATCTACTTCCACACAAGCATTACAACCTATGCATTTTTCTTGTAATTGCATTACTCTAATCATAGCTCCACCCATTTATATAATCTATCGGATGGTCGGATTTTTAAATCTAAAGGAAAAGTAATTAAATCTCCTTTTTGTGCTTCCTTACTTTCATTTCCATCCACCCTTAATTCCTCCAAAGTATGTTCGATAATTCCAGTACTCGGGCCAATAATTAATACCGTGTCACCCAAACTAATTTTATGCGATTCCATTTTAAACTCAGCAACTTTTGGCTGCGCATAATAAGTAATTCCTTTCCCTACATAAATTTTACGTTTGGTTGCTTTGGATCCGTCACTATCGTTCCACTCTCCTAATTGTTTACCTAAATAATACCCATCCCAAAATCCACGATTAAATACGGTAGATAATCTTTGCATCCAATCCTCAATTTTATCTTTCGAAAAATCACCTTCATGCACAGAATCTATCGCTTCACGATAACATTTAGTTGTAATATGTACATAATCTGCGCTTCTTCCTCTACCCTCTATTTTTAAAACCGAAACGCCAGCATCTATAATTTGATCCAAAAAACCAATGGTACAAAGGTCCTTTGCCGACATAATATACTCGTTATCTATTTCCAATTCATTACCCGAATCTTTATCCGTAACAATGTACGATTTTCTACAATTTTGTACACAAGCGCCTCTGTTGGCCGATGAAAAATTACTGTGTAAACTTAAATAACATTTTCCCGAAACCGCCATACACAATGCTCCGTGACCAAATATTTCTAATTTCACTAAATTACCGCTTGGGCCTTTAATTTCTCTTCTTTCAATTTCTTTTGCAATGGCTTTTACTTGTAATAAACTTAACTCGCGCGATAACACCATTACATCAGCATAAGCCGAATAAAACTCTACAGAATCTACATTGGTAATATTTGCTTGTGTAGATATATGTACCGTAACACCTTTTTTTCTACAATAATTTAACACCGCATGATCCGTAGCTATAATTGCCGAAACACCAGCCAATTGTGCTGTATCAATAATATTTTGCATCAATTTAATATCATGATCATACACAATAGTATTTAAAGTTAAATACGATTTTATTTGATTTTGCTTACAAATAGAAACTATTTCGGGCAAATCATCCAGTACAAAATTATGGGTAGATTTGGTGCGCATATTTAGCTGCTCCACGCCAAAATAAACCGAATTTGCTCCTGCTTGGATAGCTGCTGTTAAACATTCAAAGGACCCCGCCGGAGCCATTAATTCCAATTGATTTTTCACTTTTGATATTTTTACAGCAAAATTCTATCAATCCTGTGGATATAAAAATGATAATTATCAGTTTTGCCTATATCATCAGTCGTTTCAACTAGATTGTAATTATTTCAAATTGATAAATTATACCAATTAAATTTGGAAATAAGCCTCAATTAGATTCCTTATCGTTTCAAGTTCGTTCTCCCTAGAACCGATATGTCCCCGTTAAACTCTAGTTTCTGTGGTTTAAAAAACACTAATACCACAAGTAAATTTTATTATCAACTGGAATTCTATCGAATTCACACAGGAGTTTTCAACTCACACAGTTATGTACTAACTGTTAATTCTCCGTTTTCATTCTCAATACTGATTACTCTTTCTCGAAACTGCTTTTACCACAGGAGACTTTGTCTCTGATGAGAATCTAAAGATTCAATGGCGCACAAACTAACATAAGGTATAAGGCTTATTTTAATTTTTAATTCGTATTATCTCTCACAGAAATCTCAGATGAACACTGATTTTATAGATTTATATATTTTTATTACACTGATTACGTTACACTTAATAGATTTTCACAGATGATTTTATTTTCAATAAAATTTAAAAACATGTTTTAAAAAAAAAGTTTTATCATTCTGTGAATTCTATCAAACGTAGTGGAATCTGTGACAAAAAAAAACTCTGTGATTATCTGTGTGTTCTGTGAGAAATAACTTTTTACTGTATACTTATAATTATGGGTAATCAATTAACACAAATCGCATTTTAAGGAATAAAAACAAAATTGGTGAAAAAAAAAGATGGAAATTGCATCGTTTTTAAATGGAATTCAATATTTTTGCTACTCAAATTTTAAAAAATCATTTCATGGCTGTTTTAGTTACTAAAAATTCAAAAGTTATTGTTCAAGGTTTTACAGGAAGTGAAGGTACTTTCCATGCAGAACAAATGATTGCATACGGAACGAATGTAGTTGGTGGGGTTACTCCTGGTAAAGGCGGACAAAAACATTTAGATAAACCAGTTTTTAACTCTGTAGCCGAAGCTGTTCAAAAAACAGGCGCAGATGTATCGATTATATTTGTACCACCTGCTTTTGCTGCGGATGCAATTATGGAAGCTGCTGAGGCTGGTATTAAAGTTATTGTTTGTATTACAGAAGGTATTCCTGTTGCGGATATGGTGAAAGTAAAAAGCTATATCAGCACTAAAGAAACTAGATTAATTGGTCCTAACTGTCCGGGTGTTATCTCTGCAGATGAGGCTAAAGTGGGTATTATGCCTGGTTTTATTTTCAAAAAAGGTAAAGTTGGTATCGTATCAAAAAGTGGTACTTTAACTTACGAAGCTGCGGATCAAATTGTAAAAGCTGGTTTAGGTATTACTACTGCAATTGGTATTGGTGGTGACCCTATTATTGGAACAACTACTAAAGAAGCTGTACAATTGTTAATGGCTGATCCTGAAACTGAAGGTATTGTAATGATTGGTGAAATTGGTGGTAACTTAGAGGCTAAAGCTGCTGAGTGGATTAAAGAACATGGTACTAAACCAGTTGTTGGTTTTATTGCTGGTGAAACTGCTCCTAAAGGCCGTACAATGGGTCATGCTGGTGCAATTGTAGGTGGCGAAGATGATACTGCTGAAGCAAAAAAACGTATTATGAGAGCTTGTGGAATTACTGTAGTGGATTCTCCTGCACAAATTGGTAAAGCTATCGCTGAAGCTTTAAGTAAAGTATCTGCTTAATTTTATGCAAAATACAATGGTAAATATTTGGTGGTGGAGCATACAATAACATTGTAGTGAACTTCTCATGCCTATATAAAAAAAAGCTTGCAGTTCACTGCAAGCTTTTTTTATTACAATTTATTTATCATTAAAAAATTAAACAAATGAACAACACAATTCAAACTCAATATAAAAAAATGTTAGCGGATACGGTAACTCCTGTGGGAATTTACCAAAATATTCGCAAAAATAAAGGCATTCATTTTTTACTAGAAAGTTCCGATTATCATGGTAACGATAACAGTTACTCGTTTATTTGCACCAATCCTGTAGCGGAATTTAAGGTGGAAAATGGTGTAATTTTCATTCAGTACCCCAATCAAAATACAATCACTAAAAAGTGTAATGAGGTTTCTACGGTAGATGAATTAAATAATTTTGCACAACATTTTAAACCTTCTAGCGATTTCGATTTTATTTCCAATGGTTTATTTGGATTTATTGCTTTTGAGGGTGTGGAGCATTTTGATAAGTATAAATTAGAGAAAAAGATTAAGGAAAGTAAAACGATTCCCGATTTACAATACTTTGTTTTTCAAAACATTATAGTGATTAATCACTTTAAAAACGAATTACATTTACTGGAGCATCAATACAACGGTAATTTAATTCACCCTAATTTCTCCAACTCGGAAATGGAAAAAATTATTTTTCAGCCGAGTTTAAAAAGTGGGGAATTTAAAAAAGTGGGCGAGGAAAACACCAACTTTACCGACACTGAATTTATTGCATTGGTTCAAAAAGCCAAAGAACACTGTCAGCGGGGCGATGTTTTCCAATTGGTAGTTTCGCGCGAGTTTTCTCAAAAATTCGAGGGCGATGATTTTACTTTGTATCGTGCATTGCGTTCTATCAACCCCTCTCCTTACCTATTTTACTTCGATTTTAACGATTTTAAAATCTTTGGTTCTAGTCCGGAAGCACAAATTGTAATCAAAAATAAAAAAGCAACTATTTTCCCAATTGCGGGTACTTTTAGACGAACAGGCGACGATGAAAAAGATGCCGTTTTGGCGCAAAAATTACTCGACGATCCCAAAGAAAATGCGGAGCATGTGATGTTGGTAGATTTGGCCCGAAACGATTTAAGTAGAGATTGTAAAGGCGTAACTGTTGAGAAATATAGAGAGGTACAATTTTACTCCCACGTAATACATTTGGTATCGCAAGTATCTGGTAATTTGCAAAGTAACAAAAATACCATTCGTTTGGTGGCAGATACTTTTCCGGCAGGAACATTAAGCGGCGCACCCAAACATAAAGCGGTGGAGTTAATTAATCAATACGAAAAAAATCAGCGTTCCATGTACGGTGGCGCTATTGGATATTTGGGATTTAACGGCGATTTTAATCATGCCATAATCATACGTTCGTTTTTAAGTAAAAACAACGAATTGTTTTATCAAGCCGGTGCAGGTGTGGTAAATCAGTCTAACGATGAAAGCGAAAAACAAGAAGTGTTTAACAAATTAGCTGCATTGCATAAAGCATTAAATTTTGCAGAAGAAATATAGAGATTATGATGAAAATTTTGGTAGTAGATAATTACGATTCGTTTGTATATAATTTGGTGCATTACATCGATCAGTTGGGCGATTACGATATTACGGTGTTGCGTAACGACGAAATTAAGCTGGAGGACGTTGCAAAATATGATCGTATTTTACTTTCGCCCGGACCCGGTATTCCGGTGGAGGCTGGGGTGATGGTGGATTTAATTAAACAATACATTCATCAAAAACCTATTTTAGGGGTTTGTTTAGGTCATCAAGCAATTGCCGAAGCTATGGGGGGCGAGTTGGAAAACCGCAAAGATGTTTTACACGGAATTGCACACGATTTAATTGTTACCGAGCCCAACGATGCTTTGTACAAAAACTTACCGCAACGTTTTAAAATTGGTAGATACCACTCTTGGCAGGTAAAAAAGGAAAGTATTGCCGATAAATTTACCATTACTGGGATAGATGATGCAGGCGATGTTTTAAGTTATAAACTAAACAATTACCCAGTGTATGGGGTGCAATATCATCCCGAATCTGTTTTAACCGAAAATGGTTTGCAAATTATTCAAAACTGGTTAAATTCTTAAAAAATATCATGCAAGAATATATAAAAAAATTAGCCAATCAAGAAATTTTAGGTAGCGAGGAAGCAAAAAAAGCCTTGTTAACTATTGGAAAAGGCGAAAGTAACGATAGTTTAACTGCGGCATTTATCATGGCGTATGTGCTACGCGCTATTACTCCCGAGGAATTGGAAGGGTTTAGAAATGCGATGTTGGAATTGTGTGTGCCTATTCATTTGGGTATCGATAATCATATAGATTTATGTGGTACAGGGGGCGATGGTAAAAATACTTTTAACATTTCTACTTGTTCCTCTTTTGTAGTGGCAGCTTACGGAATTCCGGTTACCAAACACGGTAATTATGGGGTTTCCTCGGCGGTGGGTTCTTCTAACGTTATGGAGTTTTTGGGTTATCAATTTTCTAATTCTCAGGAGCAATTAAAAAAGGAATTGGAGGAATGCAACATTACCTTTTTACACGCGCCTTTGTTTCATCCTGCCATGAAACACGTAGCGCCTATTCGCAAAAATTTGGGTATCAAAACCTTTTTTAATTTACTAGGTCCATTATCCAACCCTGCACAACCTACGTATCAGTTTACCGG
>JBEEPA010000095.1:0-2801 GCA_041191385.1 Bacteroidota bacterium
AGTAAATAAAAATTATCCGAATTAATTTCATCTCTGAAATCAACAAAAAAATCAAATTCCTCAGTAGAATATAAAGAGTAATGAATAGAGTCTATTTTCACTATAGGTAAACTTTGAACAACAGAATATACATTTTTTTTATCTTTTATAAAATCTATATTTAATTTATAGGTTGTGTTTTCGTTATATAACACATTTAAATTCGTATATATTCCGGTGGAAGTTTTACTTAATGTATCCACATTTCCATTATGATGGATAGTAATTAAAACAGAATCTTCTAATAAAAAATCATTAATATCTTCAGGATTTTTTACTCCAGTTAAAGCTTCGGATAAAGTTACTATTACACCTCCAAGGGGAAGTAATCTGGCATTTACAACAATTTTATTTTCTGTTGAAGGTTCAATTGTATAATAAATATTTTCTGGTATACAACCAACTAAAAATATCAGTAATAAATATATAAATCTCATCAAAATTTAAAATTAAAAGTTACGGAAGGAATAAAACCAAAAAATGCTTCTTGTTCTAAAACAATATTTTCTGAATCAAAATTTTGAGTTAAAATAAAAGGATTGTTTCTGTTGTATACATTATAAGCACCTAATTGCCATTCGTAATGATATTTTTTTCTTTTTTCATTTTTATAAATTAGGTTTATATCCAATCGATGTGTTGGTCTTAAGATATATTCATTTCTATTGGAAGGTATGGAGTTAACATCTACTCCCGTTAACGAAGAATTAGGCATTAAAAAGCTAAATAAGTTTACCGTGTATCTATGTCCGGTATAATAAATAAAGGCAGTACTTAAATGAATTTTTTTGGTAAGTTTAATATTATTTACAACCGATAAATTATGCCTTCTGTCGTATTTAGAAAAATAAGGTAAGCCATTATTTATCTCTTCAAATAATCTTTTACTCCAACTTAAGGTATAGGATATCCAACCGTTAAATGTTCCTTCCTCTTTTCTAAATAAAAATTCAAAACCATACGCTTCACCTTTTCCTTGTGTAATTATATTGTTAATATCGTTATTGAACAAAGTGTTAACTCCTTCTTTATATTCTGTTAAATTGTTCATTGTTTTATAAAAAGACTCAATGGTTATATTTGATTTAATTTTTTTGAATTCATACGATGTTGCTATTGCAAATTGATGCGAAGTTTGTGGCTTTATATATTCTGTAATAGGATACCATAAATCAGTTGGTAAAATTAAAGATGTGGAAGATATTTGATGCATATATTGCTTCATTTTAGAGTAGGATAGCTTAATGTTTTGATTGTTAGATAATTTATAACGATAATTTATTCTAGGCTCTATATCAAAATAATTTTTTTTGGGTAAAATAACACCCGAAAATCTAATCCCGTAATTGATTTCATGTAAAAAATTTGTGGATATAATTTTATTAAAGCCATAAAACGAATATTCATGAAAATTAAAATTGTTTATTTTGTTGTTTTGTAAAATTTGTCTAACAATCAAATTGTTGCTATTTATTATTTCAGAAATATTCGTGTTAATAATGTTTGGAACAATTTTTCTTTGAATTACTTCTGCCCCAAATTGTAATTTATTATTATCGTTAAGGGAATATTTATATTCTGTTTTTATACCAAAATCTTCTATTATTCCTTTTATATTTATAAATTCTTCTTCGTTTATTGGATTGGATTTTATGGAGTTGTGGTTGAGTGAGTAAGTTAATATAAAATCAATACCACTTTTGTCATTTAAATATTTGTTGTACACTATAGAACTAGCCGTATTCCTAAAATTTATACTATTAGGCAAGGCAATTATGGCATCGTTTCCATTGTAAAAATTAAAAACTACTTTATCCTTTTTTAATTTGTAATTAAAATTTAAATTGAAATCATAAAAAAAGGGTAAACTAATTTCTTCATCTGAATTTACTAGCTTAAAAATTCTATCAATATAACTTCTTCTACCAGAAATCAAAAATCCGCCTTTATTTTTAATAGGCAAATCCAGTGTAAATCGTGAAGATATTAAACCTATTCCACCATTAATTTTATAATTTGAATTGGAACTTTCGGAAGTAGTTACATCAATTACAGAGGATAATCTTCCTCCTAAATTGGAAGGGAATCCGGCCTTGTATAAAGTAACATTATCTATAGCTTCAGGATTAAATATTGAAACAAAATTTAAAATATGCCCTGCATTGTAAATTCTTGCATGATTGAGTAAAATTAAATTTTGATCCGCATCCCCACCTCTAACAAACATTCCATTATTTCCTTCTGTTCCGGATTGTATCCCTGGTAATAATTGCATAACTTTAATTAAATCGGCTTCACCAAATATGGTTGGGATATATTTTACGTCTTTTGTATTTAAGTTAATTGTACCTAATTGTGCACTATTATTTATTTTGTCTTGTTTGGTTATTTTCGATTCAATTACTAATGAATCTAATAAAAAAGAACTTCTGGGAAGTAGGATATTCAAATCTTTTGCAGATTCTTTTATCTTCAATTGTTGTGTTTCATATCCAAATATTGATACAGATATCTCTATCGAATCTAATACGCTTGATATTTTAAAGCATCCACTAGAATTAGTGAATACGGTAATGCTTTTCGATTTATCTAGGATTAAAACTCCAGGAATAGGTTTCTGAGTATTGTCCACCACACATCCTTCAATGATAATTTGAGAATATGCATTGTTTATCAACAATAATAAAAAACAAAATAAAAGCTTGGACATTAAAATGGAAGTATATAAAATTACTTTTAAACCTATATTTAAATAAATGCAA
>JBEEPA010000096.1:0-16981 GCA_041191385.1 Bacteroidota bacterium
AGAATTAATTAATGAAATGATTACATTATTTTTTAAAGTAACTAATGAAGCTATAATAAATATTAAAAAATCTATAAAAGATAAAAATTTAGAACATTTAAAAAAAGTTGTACATAAATGCAAAGCTCCTTTGCACCAACTTAAAATAGTAAGTACCTATCAATCAATTTCTTTTATAGAAAAATTTAAGGGGAGCACAATTACAAATGACATTATAATTGAATCTCAAAATATTATTTCTAATATAGAAAAAGTTAGAACTGAATTAACAAATGCTGGGTTTAGAAATAATACCGAATAAAAATTGAAATAATTATTGGCAAAAATTTTACAGATTTTAAAACTTAACTTGTAAGGTTAAATAAAAACTACGAATATCAGAGGGTAAAATTCCTGGACCAGGATAGGCTTCGGCACGGCGTGTAAAGTATTTTTCGTTCAAAACGTTGTTTATACTACCTTCTACCGTTAACATTTTATAAGTGTACGCTATAGAAATATCCAATACATTATAGGTAGGAATTATGCCTTCTACAGCTGTAGCGGTGCGGATGGCGTTGGTGGCATCCGAAAAATGTTGATAAACAAAACTGTGTTGTAAAGTACCTCGGTAATTTTTGTATCTAAAACTAGTTCCACTTCTCAAAATTACAGGGGGAACCATCTCTACTTTTTTATTTAAAATAGATTTATCTTGGGTATTGATATAACGCGCATCTACCCAACTAAAATTGGTGTATAAGTTCCACTTATAATCTTTGTTATAATTCGGTTTTAAAACCTTTAAAATATTTAATTCGCCTAAAAATTCAACCCCAAAATTTCGTGCATCCGATATGTTTCCTCTAAAACGATAATCATTAAATAATGGCGGTAAATCGGCTCGTAAAATCTGACCAATTTTTCCGTTGTATTTGAGTAAAAAAGTAGTGATTTCGAAATTAAAATAATCGTTAAACTTTCCGCGTAAACCTAAATCGGCGGTATAACCTGTTTCATCCTGTATATTTTCATCAATTACAAAATTTGGATTTACAATACGTAAATCGCTAAAATTAATCGCCTTATAATTTTGCGAAAAATTAGCATAAGTTTCAAATTGTTTAGCAAATTTATAGCTGGCCCCCAAGCCAAAAATAAAAAAGTCGCGCGTGCGTTTATCGTATTCATCAATCCTATTATCCACAATTAAATTTCCTGCTCCATCAAATACGCGTTGCTTGTAATAGCCCTTGGATTCGGTTTGGATAAACTCGTAACGCACTCCCGGAGTTAAACTAAAATTATCGGATAATCGAAAAATATTTTCGGCAAACCAACTGTAATTTTGGCTTGGGAAAACATAATCGGAATTTTCAAGATTTTGAGGATTTAAATAATAAAAATCTGGTCCGCTCCCATCATTTGCATCCCCTTGTTTACCGGTTGAAAACCCTTGATACAAACGCACACCCGTTAAAAAAACTTGCTTTTGTTTTCCAATGGTATAATCTTGCATCCAACGTGTTTCGTTTCCAAAATTTCTAAATTCGCCCTCAATTAAAGTTCTATTCCCTCCAAAATCGGCAACGTGAATACGCTCTAAATTTCCTAAAGATTTTCGATGTGCAAACAAAACAAAAGTGCGCGAGTTAATTTTTGATTTTGGAGTAATTTGATAAGTAGCCGAAAAAGAAGCTAAGTTCCAGTTCACATCAAACCAGTTTCGGGCTCTAAAGGATTTACGAATATCTTGCTCGAAATTTCTATCGGTTAAACCACCCGGTTGTTGGGCCAAATAACTCATATTGGTATAATCCAAGCTCAATAACAATTTTGAGTTTACCGTATAGTTTACATTGGCATAAAAATTATGATAATCAAAACCGCTATTATCCCTAAAACCATCGCCTTTTTTATACTGGAAATAGCTGTAATAATTAATTTTACCCTTAGCAACCGTTCCCCCAATGCTGTTAAACGAATTTAAAAAATTCCACGACCCCAAAGTTTGTCGGGACAAAACCTCTACTTTTTTATCCTTTGCACCCTCCTTAAATTTAAAATTAACCATTCCGCCAAACTGAGTTCCGTATTGCAAAGAAGCCGCTCCACGCACAATTTCAATCCGCTCTAAAGCCTCAATCGGGGGTGTATAATAACTTTCTGGGTAGCCCAAAGCATCCGCCGAAATATCGTAACCATTTTGGCGTACATTAAAATTAGCACTTCGATTGGGCGATAAACCTCTACCGCCAATACCCAATTGCAAGCCCACCCCATCACTTTCCCAAATATTTAAGCCCACAATTTTAGCAAAAACTTGTCGGGCGTTGTTCGTAGAAACATTCGCATCTACATTTTCCAAATCTACTACTTCGGTTTTTTTTCCTTCGTAAATTCCAAAACCATCAACCCCGTTTAATTTGGTTGTTCCAAAAACCGATTTTCGTTGACCATCAATCACAACAGGATCTAAATTGGTAGATAACGCTTTTAATTGAAAGCTAATATTTTTTTCCTTCTGATTTAAATCTATCCAAATGGTATCCGCAGATTTATTAAAAGCAAAAGCAATAATTTGATATTTTTTAAAAGGCAAAGCCGCAAACTCGAACTCCCCTTTGTTGTTAGAAACTACAGCCGAATTTACTTCCTGAATTAGTACTGTTGCAGCAGGAATAATTTGATTATCCGTATCCGTTATTACACCCCTTAACACACCTTTGTTAGCTTGCGCAAACAAGCTAAAACTAAGTGTGATAAGTAGCATACTTAAAAATAATTTATTCCACAACCCTACCATCTTCATCGTATTGTATAATCCAATTTTTGGGTGCAAAGGTATCTTTTTCTTTCATTAAATCCACCTTTGGGTTAACAAATAATTTACTTTTTTGTGCATTTAAAGTAACATAAACCTCTGCACGAACCTCTGGTTTTTGCACTCCTTTTTGGGCATAATGCTCGCCTAAAAAATGAGCAAATTGCAAAATCATATCCGGCTGAAAAGCCATTTGTTTTTCCTGATGGCTATTTAAAAACTCCCTATTATCCACCACCCCTTCTCTGCCTGTAACACCATCTTTCACATAAAAAAATGCGGTGCCCGCTTTTTCCATCAACATTACGCGCCAACCAAATCGGTAACCTTGCTCGTGCCAAAATAAATCGCCTTTATACAATACAAAACGCCAAGGGAAAAATAACTGAAACAACACATAAGGCAATAAAATCCACAAAAACACCTTTTGTTTTTTTAATGTCCATAGGTTATTTTTTGGCGCTACAATAGGTATAAAAAATATTTTTTGAACGATACTTAAAAATTTATCATGCCAATTTTGGGAAAAATATATGGTGGTTATACCTATCATTACCAACGGAAAAACACCAATTTGGAACAACATCCCTGTAATTACATGAAAAATAACTACTGATAAATAAGCAATTTTTCGGGTGGGGGCATACAACAACAAAAAAACAATCAAACAATCATAAATCATCCCAATCCAAGCAAACAAATGTGGCGTAAAACTTAGGGTAAAAATGGGTCCAATAATAGGCAATTGATCATTGGCTGGTAACCAAATTTTTAAAGGCATTGCCTCTATCAACCAGGTATAATTTATTTTTGCCAAGCCTGCATAAACATATAAAAATGCAATTTGTATTTGTATAATTAAAATACTCCATCGAGGAGTTTGAGATTGTGTATTACCGTTAATTAAGGAATGTTGTGCAGGTAAAATACACAATATCAAACACATTAAACTTACAAAATAATAGTGATTTAAATAGTAGGTTAAATCAATTAACTCTGTGTAGGTAAACAAAATAAATAATGTAAGCGCGGCAATACGATAAGCCCAACCATGCAAAACAATTATCCCGATAGCTGCAATTACCATTACAATATGAATAATATACATGGCTGTAACGCCCACAGGTTCTACAAACTCAAAACCCCAATATTTAAAATGAAAAACAGGTTGCGTGTAATGATCCTCTATCCAACCTAAATACATAAAACGCAAGGTGCTAAAAACGAGTAAAACTCCAAAGATTAATCTAAAATTAATCAGTGGAGTTGCACCAATAGGCTGTGTTAAATATGTTGTAAATTTTTTAATCAACTTTTATAAATTAATCTCCATCACCACTACTGTAAGTAATTGCAATACCCAATACAGAACTCATGTCACTTTTAAAATAACGTGTATGTTTTTGCAATTCCAATCTAAAATTCTCAATAGTTTCCGCATCATTATCAATTAAATAGGCCAAAGTATTATCGCGAGAAATAGCGTTAAATTTTTCCTTTACTAAAATCCATTGCGCTTCTGTATCCGACACCAATGATTTTCCGCCTTCTACCGAGTTTACATAATCTTTAAAAGATAAACCATTTTGCACACCTTGTTTATTTTTACCAAAATAAATGTTTTCTATGGCTTTTAAATGTTCGGCTAAAATCTCAGTGCTTTTACCCGAATAAAAAGCTTCCACCAAATGCGGTTCGGTTTGGGTTTGACCGGGACGTTTCCCAAAAGGCAACTCAATTTTTACATTTTTAATCGTTTCAAAACTTCGCACAAACTCGTTATACATTTGCGAAACACTACTACCTACATCTGTTCCGTTATTTTTTACAAAATCGTTGTAATAAGTTCCATTCCATGAATTCACCACATTATTTACTTTGGTTTCGATATGATTAATTAATGCATTCAAATATTCTTTTCTTTTTGTATCGTTAAATAAGTTCACTATTTCGGAGTTGGTTCCATCGAAAATTAAATATTCTATTGCTAAAAAACCTCTGGAATCTCGATTAAAATCGTTAAAATTTGGAGCTGCAATTGCAGTTGCAATCTTAGTTTCGGAAACAGGAAAGGTAGCTATTTCCTCGGATAAAGCTCTTGTTAATCCTAAGGCACCAGCGGGACCAAAGTTAAAGGCATTACAATATTGCCAAGCTTTATATGCAGCTAACCATTCATTTTGTAAACTAACTAAATTGGTTTCGTTAGGCGTTTGGGTAAAGTTACTAATACTTGTTTTTAAAGTAGTTACACTATTTTGTAAATCTGTAAAGTTGGGTTTTATTAAATTATTCGCATAATTTTCTAACATTTTAGAGCGGTTAAAATTATCGTTTTCTTCCGCAGTGCGTTCACAAGATGCAGCTCCTAAAATTAAAATCAAAGATAAAAAACTTAACAATCTCATTTTTAACATTTTAAAATTAACTTAATGATTACAATTTTTCAGTTTGCAAAATAACATTTATAATTTTGCTTAAGCAATACCATTTTTGTGGTATGTTAAGTTATAGTTACCTTTACATATATGGGAATACAAGATAAAATAGCTTTAAAACTTGCTATTATAAAAAAAGTTAAGCAGGAAATTGCTGTTTTACAATATGATTTGCAACAGTTAAAAATTGGTTTAGAAAGTAAAAGTAGTGCGGGCGACAAACACAATACCGAACAAGCTATGAAACATTTAGAGGAAGAAAAAAAGTTGCAACAATTACAGCTTTGGCTTAATCATTCGCTAATTTTAAAACGCATTGTAGATTCTACTTGCGAAAGTATCAAAATTGGCGCTTTGGTAAAAACCAATTTAGGTTGGTTTTATTGTTGCATTCCTTTAGGATTTTTTGAATTTAACAATGAAAAAATTATGGTTTTATCGCCTCAATCGCCTTTAGCTAAAGCATTTAATCAAAAAAAAATTGGAGATACGGTATTGTTTAACCATAACAAATATGAAATTTTAGAGGTGATTTAACATGGATTTATTCCCAATTTTTAACTTCCTTAATTACAAAAGCTTCTAAATCTTCTTTTTTAGGTAATTTCACTAAATATTTTGAAATAAAAAGTTGTTGATCCATTCCTGCAGTAGCATATTCTACTAGTTTATTTCCCTTTTCTGTGCATAACAATATCCCTATTGCGGGATAATCATCAGCACGTTTTACTTCTGCGTTGTAAAAAGCGACATAAGTGTTTAATTGCGACAAATATTCGTGTTTAAAAACATCTAATTTTAGCTCGATAATTACATGGCATTTTAAGATACGATGATAAAATACTAAATCGGCAAAAAAGTATTCATCATCAATTAAAATACGCTTTTGTCGGCATTCGAAACAAAAACCTAAACCTAATTCCTGAATAAATTCTTGTAAATGATTTAAAAGAGCTGTTTCTAAATCTTTTTCTTCAAGTAATCCTTCCGATTTTAAATTCAAAAAATCAAAAGAATAGATATTTTTAATAGCATTTTGAGGTAATTCTGGAGAAATTTTATCCAACAATTGCTCTTGAGCAAGTTCATGATTAGCAGATAATCCCACACGCTCAAATGCCATCGTATTTATTTGTCTTTTGAGTTCACTTACACTTGGAGTTGTATTTAAAATACATAATTCGTAATAGGTGCGTTTAGTTTTATTTTCAATTTTAATGAGCTCAACAAAATGTGAAAAAGAGGTTCTTTCTATCAAATTGATAAAGTATTTTTGCGATTTATTAAAATCTATTTCTTTTTGTGCGAATTGGTCAGACGGCGTCTGACTAATTACAATCATTTCATTATCAAGTTCTTGAAATTGGTCAGACAGTATCTGACGAATGTTAACTGGCAATTGTAATTTAGATTTCGAATTAACAACACATTGTAAATCTGGATAAACAGTATAAAACTGCCTAGAAAGTTTTAAATTGGTTTCACCCAAACCTTTCACAGTCATTCTATTCGCAAGTTCCTTCACAATTCTTTCCCCATACTGCGCCCTATCTTCTCCTTTTAATTCAAACTCAACAATATAAAAACCAATCAACCAATTTCTAATGGTTAAAGATACATTAACTGCTTTAATGGCTTGTTGTTGAAAGTGATGATGCGTTTGTTCTATTACGCTAACTAAATTATTAAAATACATTTTTTTATAAATTTAAAACAAAAATATAATTTTAAATTTAAATAAAAAAATAAACATAAATAATGGTTTAAAAAATTAATCTACCTTATCGCCAATAAAATTAGGATGAATTTGAATAAAATATAAATTATGTTGTGCACGGGTAATGGCGGTGTACATCCATCTTAAATAACTTTCGTCGAGCATTTCTTCAATAAAATATCCTTGGTCGATAAAAACATCACTCCATTGACCGCCTTGAGCTTTGTGGCAAGTTATAGCATAACCAAATTTAACTTGCAAAGCATTAAAATAAGGGTTTTTCTTTATTTCTTTTTGTCGCTCATCCCTGTTTTTAATATGCTCATAATCGGCTAAAACATTCTCGTACAACAATTTATTTTCGTCGGTTGTTAAAGCAGGGGATTCACTATACAAAGTGTTTAATAATATTTTTACTTCAAATTGCAAATCAGGATTTTCTGGTAAAATAATCGAACAATTGGCAAACCTAAAACCATATTTTTCTTCATAGTTAGACACTTTTTGCACCTCAATCATTTGTCCGTTTGCAATAAAATCCAACTTACCTTCATCTCCCAACCAAAAATAATTGTTCTTCACCACCATTAATTGGTCGCCAGCCGACACCTCTTCCTCTTTAAATAAAATTAAATTACGAATAAACTGATTTAACCTATTCGCCTGTTTGTTACTTCTACACAAAATTATCGTTTGCGCTAAACCTTTGTATTGATAACTCAACTGTAATTGTTCCTCAATTTCAAAGCCTTTTAGTATTTTAATATCGGTAAATTTTTCGGTTATTAACTTAGGATATTCTTTATTTTTTGAAATAAAACTCCTTACCAAACTGGCATTATATAAAATACCTGATTGTAAAGATTGCCTTGTAATATCGGTTAATTCAACACAATCACAATACAATTTGTATTTGTAATTTAAAAAATCGGGATTTAAAGCATTGCTTCTAAAAGTTCCTACTGGTGGTAATTGAGCAATATCACCCACTAAAATTAATTTACAATTGTTACCACTATACACAAACTGTATTAAATCATCCAATAACGAAGCGCCTTTTGTAGCAAACGAACCGCCTAAACCACCACTATCTGCAATCATCGATGCCTCATCTACAATAAAAAAAGCATTGCTCAACTTATTTTTTTGTAAAGTAAATTGTATTTGTCCGTTTTGATTACTTTGAAAATAAATGGATTTATGAATAGTGTAAGCGGTTTGTTGGCTGTAAGCCGACATAACTTTGGCAGCCCTTCCAGTAGGTGCCATTAAAAAAACTGTATGATTTAAAGCTGTTAAATAATTTACAAAACTGGCTATTAAAGTAGTTTTTCCGGTTCCGGCATAACCCAACAATACCAAAGCCGATTTAGGCAAGCGAGAAACCAGCATATTTTCTAAAGTAGAAATTGCTTTTTGTTGAGATAAAGTTGGCTGATGAGGAAAAAAGTTTAGTAACAAGTATCTATTTTTTAACAAAAGTAAAGGATTTTTGTGGCTAAACGATAGATAAATCGATTATCAATGTTAACAAAATATTAATTTTATGATT
Organism: Bacteroidota bacterium; assembly: GCA_041191385.1. GTDB lineage: Bacteria > Bacteroidota > Bacteroidia > Flavobacteriales_C > JBEEPA01. The sequence goes on from JBEEPA010000096.1 coordinate 8,511, forward strand.
AATCGATTAAAAAGCATAAAATAAATTGTATTTTTGGCGTCGTATATTTTCAACATAACATTATGGCTCAAAAAATTCTTTCGTCAATCATAATTTTAATCGGTATTTTAGTAATAATTTTTCCTTTTACAGGAGGAAAAGACGCCTATTTTATTGGAGATAATTTTTATATCAACATTAAAGATTCCGTTGAATCCAAGTACGAACCGTATTTAACTAAATTAGCAACATCTCAACGTACCAAACTAACATTTCAAGAGAAAAAAGAATTACGTGAATCCTTAAAAAAACGTGGAGATTCATTAGAATTGCTTGCTATAACAGTTGCAAGAAGCAATAGTCCTGAGTTAATAAAAAAAGTAAACAATGCTAAAAACGAATTAAATAATTTGATTTTTACAAAAGAAGCAGAAATTGATGCAAAATATAGTTTTGATAATTTATCGGATGCCGAGAAAAATGAAATTATTGGAAAACTTAAGGATTCCATTAGCACAAAAGATTTTATTGTAATTTTAGCAAATGAAGCTTTTAATCCTAATGATAGTGAAGAATTACCTGTAATTAAATTCGAGGATATTAAAATCAAAAAAGTACACAAACAAACTCCTAAACCTTTTATTTTTAGTGGTTTATTAATTATTTTTAGCGGTTTAGTTTTATTTTTATATCATTTAGGTATAATTCCGTTACAAATTAAAGCAGTTAAAATTTCCATAATTATTGTTTTAATTGTTTTTGTAAGCGCAGGAGTTTCGGGAATTTACACATCTATAAACGAACGCATACAATTTGAAAAACAATTAGAAAAAAGAACAGATTTTGTTAAAAAGAGATTAGGTCACATTAGAGCAATTCAGTTAGCTTTTTTTGATCAAAAGAAAAGATACTGTAGCAGTTGGGATACTTTAACTCAATTTGTAAAATTTGGTGAGGCAGAGATTGTGAAGTATTTAGTGAATAAAGACGACTCCGCAGCAGTAAACCGAGCAAAAAGAAACAAACAAGCTTTAGAAGAAATTGTAAAAGTATCTGTAAGCGAAAAACTTTTTAAAGGACAAACACCTTTTAATTTAGACTCATTAGCATATATTCCTTTTACCAAAGAAAAGTTTGATATTAATTCGGGAACAATTGAAAAAAATAACCGTCAGATACATGTTTTTGAAGTAAAAACAAAAATTTATACCTTTATCCAAAATCTGCCGTATGTACCGGAAAACTTCGATAAAACTAAAGTTTTAATTTTAGGAAGTATGCTGGAGCCTACAACGGAGGGGAATTGGTAAAAAATGGAATGGAAAGATAAAAGTTGGGATAAAAAAAACATATCAAAATACAATTTAGCTGTTCAAATTTCTACTTCGTATATTCGTTTAGCTAATTCTGATGCAAAAAGTAATAAAATCATAGCTTTAGCTCAAGTTCCTTTTATTTGGAACAACGAGTTTGTAGCTGATAAATTTGTAAACGCAGTCCAAAGTAGCGGAATTCCAATCAGTAAAAAATATGCTAAAACAAATTTTTGTATTGAAAACGATTGTTTTACTTTAATGCCTGATGCCTTAGTGGCTAATGACAATCTTACAGATATTTTAGCTATTAACGCCAATATTCCAATAAACAATACCGTTCAAAAAGATGTATTTAAAACCGAACAGATTGCATTAATATATAGTGTAAATTCGCAGTTAAAAAACTGGATTAAAACACATTTCCCAAGTTCAAGTTTAAAACATTCGTGTTATTATATTTTGGAAACTTTTGTGCACAAAATAAACAATGTAAACACCAATATTTTATTGTATTTACAATCCACAATATTATATATTTTGGTAGTAAAAAACGGAAAAACAATTTTATTAAATACCTATTACAACACTAATTCAAACGATTTATTATATTATACCACAGCTGTTACGGATGCTTTAAATATTCCTACAGATGATTTTAATCTATACATTAGCGGCGAAATATCAAAATCAGGTGAAACTGTAAATCTTTTAAAAAAATATTTTACTAAATTTTATTTTATCGATAATGCTTTTAGTGCAAATTTACCATCGATAATTAGCGGAAAAGAAAATCACTTTTATGCTCTAATTTTTAATCAGTTGTTATGCGAATAATTAGCGGAAGTTTAAAAGGCCGTAAAATTATGGCACCAGGAAATTTACCTGTTCGTCCAACTACAGATGTATCTAAAGAAGCTTTATTTAACATATTAGACAATACATATGAGCTTGAAGGATTACGCATTTTAGATGTTTTTTCTGGCACTGGAAATATTAGTTTGGAATTTATTTCGAGAGGTGCTACAGAGGTAATTTCTATTGATGCCAATTACAATTGTATTTCTTTTCAGAAAAAAATAATTAAAGAACTAAATGTAAACAATTTACATTCTTTTAAAATAGATGCATTTAAAGGAATTGAAAAAGTAAAAGGAACTTTTGATATTGTTTTTGCCGATCCTCCTTATGATTTTCCTAAAACTAATTTATTACCCGAGTTTATTTTGGGAAAAAATTTAGTAAATCCAAATGGAGTTTTGATTATCGAACATGGTAGAGATACTATTTTTAACAGCATAAAACCTAACGAAACCCGATCGTATGGCAAAGTAAACTTTTCGTTTTTTAAGGTTTGAGTAATGAATTTCAAGTAAAGTAACTCAAAGGTTAAATAACAATTAAATATGGAATTAAATCTTTTAAACACCTGTCAGGTTTCGAAAACCTAACAGGTGTTTAAAAGCAAAAACTTAACAATCTCTTTGCGAAATCTCTTTGCGAACTCTGCGTAAAAACTTTGCGAACTTTGCTTGAAATCTCATCGAACTTTACTTTAAATCTTATTAAATTAACTAAATAAAAAAGATGGTCAGAATTTCTTCCAACCATCTTTAATTGTACAATTGTTAATTAATAATTATCTATTTTGAGAAGAAACCCAATTGGTTTTAAAATCTTCAATTTCCTGAGTGCTAAAACCGTAAATAGCTTTTAACTTATCTATAACTTGTTGTAATTTAGGTAATTCTGTAACTGGATCAGTAGCAAATTTATACACTGTAGCTGTTCCTGTAGCAGGAGCATTAAACAACACTAAAATTTCATCAATCTGCGCATCTGTAATTTTTCTATGAGTTTGATTAATTTCTTTTATACCATATAAAAAACCAATCCCCTCATTAATAGCATGTAATGCACTAGCTCTATCAGCATCTGAACGTGTTGTTGCACTTAATTTACTAATAGGAGAGTGACAATAATTTATAACTGTAGCCATACTTATCTTTTCCCATAATAGTTTAATATCTTTAATGGCTTGTTTTTGCTCTGATTGATAATCATCACCAGCTAAAATTGCAGCCTGTAAAGTAATAAAAGCTTTTTTAATTTGAGAATATAAACCTTTTCCATCGTTTTTATCTCTTCTAGATGCATAATTAGCCATTGCTCTGTCCCTAATCTCAACAGCAACATTATTTGATGCTGAATTAGCAAAAGTTGGTTTTGCACCAAAAACAGCTACTAATTGATCTACAGTTGACAAAGAAATGTTACCTTGCATTAAATTTATTGCTCGATTAAATAAAATGGCTTGAAAATTAATTTTTTCAATTAATTCCTGATATTCTAATCCGTTTTCATCAAATAAATACCCTGCAAACACTCCTCCTTTATCACCTTCTTCAGGAGCTTGTGGAACCCATCTATTTCCAGATGCTTTTGCCATTTTATCAAACCAACCATTATTACCTTCAAATTTTTCTTTATAAAATAAAGTTATTTCTGATGATAATGAAGGTGATCCTAAAGTAAATAAATCTTCTAAAGTACTTTTTGAAATTGTGTAATCTAAATTACGTCCTTTTTTTCCTTCATCAGTTAAAGCTACAATTTGTTTAATTAATGCATCTTCAGTAACTGTATTTGCATTAAAATTTGTTCCATCGTAAGTAGTTGGTATTTCTAATTTATCTTTTTCCTTTTCTTCTTTTTTGCACGAGCTTATCGATCCTACCATTAAAAGTGCACCTAAAACAATACTAATTTTTTTCATTTAAAATTTATTTAAAGTTAACGACACAAAGTTATTTATTGTGTATCCGCTCACAATACCCTTTTTTTGGTATTTAAATAAATGATTTAAAAATATGGATTAGTTAAATTGTACCGCTAGCATAGCGATATCATCCATCATTGGTTGGTTATTCTTAAACTGTTCTAGCTTGTAATTCAGTAAATTAATCAACAATTGCGGTTGTGCAAAGTTGTTGTTTTGTAGCAATTCAAACACTCTGTTTTCGCCAAATTCTTCGTTGTTTTCGTTTTCTACTTCGGTCAAACCATCTGTATAAGCCAACAAACTACTGTTGGATTCAATAGTAATTTTTTCTTCGTTTAAAAAAGGTAAATCGTCCAACATACCCAAACCAACAGTTCCTTTTTGTAAAATTTGCAAATGATTATTTTGCTTTAAAATAGGCGGATTATGTCCGCAATTGATGTACTGTAACTCTTTATTTTGTATGTTGAATATCCCTATAAAAAAAGTAATAAATCGTTCGCCTTTAGCACTTTCGTTTACTTTTTGATTTAAAATAGAAACAACATCTTTTAAATTTTTTTGATACTGAATTACAGCGCGCATATTGGCTTGGAAGTTCGACATTAATATCGCAGCAGAAATTCCCTTTCCACTCACATCTGCAATACAAAATGCCCACTCATTTTCGTTTACTTTTACAATATCATAATAATCTCCGCCAACTTTTTGGTGACTTTTATAATAACCTGCAAAAGCAATTCCAGGAGTTACCGGAAATTTTGTAGGCAGCAACATACTTTGCATTTCACTCGCCAATTCCAACTCCTTTTTAGTACGCTCCTGTAAAATTGCTTGTTGAGCCAAACGCTGATTTTCGATAGCAACAACAATAATATTGGTAAAAGTTTGGATGAAATTAAGATGTTTAATCAGCGGACTCACACCGTTTGCCTCTACAGCATCCCCAATAAGTAAATATGCAATGGCTTTGGTTTGATGATAAACGGGAATTACTAAATCAAAAGCACTTAAAGCTTGATTGGATTTAAAATTTACTTCAGAAATTTCGGTAAATTGTATTAATTCCCGTTCAACATCAATATCAATTATATTTTTAACACCGCAACTTAAAGCATTAGTCCATTGTTCGTTAAAAATAAACAATGCTAGTTTTTCTATTTTTAATTTGGCTAAAGTATTTTGGAAAATATTAAACAAATCCTCCCTACTTAAATTATCGTTAATAGCCAAGGAAACATCCAATAAAGCATTTAATTTTAAATCCTTTATCTCAATTTTTTCTTGTGCTCTTTTTAACGATTTAACAGCCATTCAACTATTTTTTCACACGCTCTACGTACGAGCTTGTTCTGGTATCCACTTTAATTCTGTCGCCTTCGTTCACAAATAAAGGAACTCTAATTTCCGCACCTGTTTCAATTTTTGCAGGTTTAGATGCATTGGTTGCAGTATTACCTTTAACACCAGGCTCGGTGTAAGTTACATCCGCCTCAATAAACGCAGGTAATTCACAAGTTAAAACTTGTTCATTTTCTGCTCTTACCAACATTTCCACATTCATTCCTTCTTTTAAAAATTGTGGCGAATCAATTAATCCAACTGGAATACTTATTTGCTCGTAATTTTCATTGTTCATGAAATTGTAACCTTCCGCATCGTTATATAAAAATTGATATTCTCTTCTTTCAATTCTTACTTCGGTAATTTTAACACCCGAATTAAAAGTGTTATCAATTAATTTTCCGTTATCTAAACTTCTTAATTTTGTTCGCACAAACGCACTACCCCTACCAGGCTGTACATGCTGAAATTCAACAATTTGGTATAGTTTATCATTAAATTCTATACACATTCCATTTCTAAAATCTGCTGTTGTTGCCATATTTATTTTTTTTGCAAAAGTAATATTGATTGGCTAAAGTTAAAAATAAAAATACAATTAATTGATGATATGCATAACTATGTAATAAATCTTACATCTTGGTTTGCTTTATTGATTCCACGGGATTGTACCAGTAATTATTTCAAAAAATAAATTAGCTCTCACAGAAATCTCAGACTAACACAGATTTTATAGATTTAGATATTTTTTATTACACTGATTACGTTACACTTAACAGATTTACACAGATTATTTTATTTTCAATAAAATTTAAAAATTAGATTTAAGGAATCTTCAAAAATTGATTTCCAAAAAAACGAAGTTTTTGATTCTGTGAAATCTATCAAACGTAGTGGAATCTGTGAAAAAAAAGTATGAAATAAAAAACTCTGTGAATATCTGAGTGTTCTGTGAGAAATTGATTTTAGGTATAATCATGGGGAATCGGGTTTGCTTTTGATTTTTTTAAATAATATAGATTAACTAGACTACTAATATTTTTTTGTTTATTTTTGCCAACTTAAATTTATATAAATGCATTCATTTATTCAGAATATTCGCTCGGTTGTTTTAAAGGCAGGAAATAAAATTTTAGAGGTGTACAACAACGCGGAATTGTTTGCTCAAATTAATCAAAAAGAGGATAATTCCCCTGTTACTTTGGCGGATATAGAGAGTAATAAAATAATCGAAAAGGCTTTAACGGAATTATATGATTACCCAATTGTATCCGAAGAGGGAGAAAATATGGATTATGAAACGCGTAAAAACTTTAATCGTTTTTGGTTGGTAGATCCTTTAGATGGCACCAAAGAATTTATCCACCGCAATGGGGAATTTACAGTTAATATTGCTTTAATCGAAAATGGTTTGCCCATTTGGGGCGCTATTTACGTGCCGGTTACACAAACTTTTTACTTTGGAATTTCTGGCGAAGGTGCTTTTAAACAAGTGGGGAACGGGGAATTACAATCGATTTTCGCTCGTAAAAATTCCGTAAATTTAATTGCTGTGGGCAGTAAATCGCATGCTAAACCAGAGGAAACTAACTTTTTTAAAAGTGTAGGCGTTAGCCAAATTGTAAGTGTGGGTAGCTCCTTAAAATTTTGCTTGATTGCCGAAGGGAATGCTGATGTATATTTTAGAAGCGGTCCTACCATGGAATGGGATACTGCTGCAGGACAAGCGATTTTAGCTGCTGCAGGCGGACAAGTTTACAAGGATTTAAAGGCTAAGGAAGTATTTACTTACAACAAACCCAATTTATTAAATGGCTCATTTTTAGCCATTGCGAATACTCATATTTTAAAATAAGTTTTATGCAAAATCATATTTATCCTATTAAAGATACTTTGTTACCCACTTCGGAAAAATCGAAATTATTGGGACATAAAGGTGTGGTGATTTGGATGTTGGGGTTGTCGGGCTCGGGAAAAAGTACAATTGCGCGTGCTGTAGAAAACGATTTGCATCAGCATAAAATTCATACTAAATTATTGGATGGTGATAACTTACGCACAGGTATAAACAATAATTTAAGTTTTACAGATGCAGACAGAATGGAAAATATCCGAAGAGCGGCGGAAGTAAGTAAATTGTTTGTAGAAAACAGCGAAGTGGTGATTTGCTCGCTGATTAGCCCTACCGAAGAAATTAGAAATATGGCTAAAAATATTATAGGTGCCGAAAATTTTAAGGAAGTTTACATCAACGCTCCTTTTGATGTTTGTGCACAACGCGATGTAAAAGGTTTGTACAAAAAAGCCTTAGCTGGCGAGATTAAAAATTTTACCGGATTGGACTCTCCTTTTGAGGAGCCTAAAAATCCATTTGTAGAATTAAAAACTAATGAGTTATCTTTGCAGGAATGTAAAGATATTTTGGTAAACAAAATTTTAGAAATTATTAAATTATAATACAATATGTCTAACTACCAATTAAGTCATTTAGATCAGTTAGAATCGGAGGCGATTTTTATTTTTAGAGAAGTAGCCGAACAAATGGAAAATCCTGTTTTATTATTCTCAGGAGGTAAGGATTCTATTACAATGGTGCATTTGGCTTACAAAGCTTTTTGGCCTGCTAAAATTCCGTTTACTTTATTACATATCGATACCGGCCATAATTTCCCTGAAACCATTGAATTTAGAGATAATTTAGCTATTAAATATGGTGTAAAAATGGATATTGGTTACGTGCAAGACTCTATCAACAGAGGTACTGCAAGGGAAGAAAAAGGTCCTAACCCAAGTCGTAACACATTGCAATCCATTACTTTACTAGAAAAATTAGAAGAAGGAAAATACGATGCTGCTTTTGGTGGTGGACGAAGAGATGAGGAAAAAGCAAGAGCTAAAGAAAGATTTTTTTCGCACAGAAACGAATTTGGCGAGTGGGATCCAAAAAATCAACGACCAGAATTGTGGAGTTTGTACAACGGTAAAAAAGCGGTTGGCGAATCTTTTAGAATTTTCCCAATTAGTAACTGGACCGAAATGGATGTTTGGCAATA
>JBEEPA010000097.1:0-19398 GCA_041191385.1 Bacteroidota bacterium
TTATTGCCTACAATACCTCCATCTCCTTGTTTAAAAGTAATTTGCACCTTAAAATCTGGATTGTTGTTTACAGCATTAATCGATTTAAAATCTATTGTAAACATTGATGCTGTGGTTAATACGGTTACCGAATCGAAAACAATAAAATCGTTACCATTTACCGTATAACTAATAATTTGCTTTCCCGCACCCGAACCGCTTCTGTAAGCTTCATACTTTAAAATAGGTTCTTTAAATCCATTTGTAGGTAAACTAAAAGTAATTTTACCTTCAATTGGTTCGTTAAATCTATAATGATTACCCGCAACATCTCCGTTACGAGCATTTAAATTACCAATTGTTCCTGATCCCAATAATTCGGCTGGGTTTTGGTTTCCTGTTTTACTTGTGTCCGAAACCATTGAGGCAACAGGAGTTGTTAATGAACTTGTTGGTGTTTTTGCCGCAGTAACAGTGGGCTGATTAAAGTTCCAATAATGAACTAAGGTTTGTGCATTTGTCCCAACAAAACTCAATGCAAAACCTGTTAACAGTAGTAATTTTTTCATATTTCATAAATTTTGCACAAATTTCAACTTCTATCTTTTTTAAATCGTTAGGATAATGTGAAAATTACATTATTAATCACTTAACACAATGGTAATCTTGGGGGTTAAGATAAATTTAAAGATACTTTTGTGTTAATTTTATATTGATTCTGAATAGTTTTAACAATCTTTTTTATACTTTTAAATGAAAAATTTTTTGGTATAACAATTGATTAATTCTAAACTCATTTTAAAAATCATCATCATGAAAAAATTTACATCTTATTTTTTAATTATTGTATTAATTTCTGTATTCAACCTGCAATCTATTGCACAAAATATAACCACAAACTGCTCTAAAGCTATTAATAGCGTTGAGTATTCCCGTTTATTAAACAGATTAAAAACTGCTCCTAATGATACCGAAAAATTAGCTTTAGCCAAATTAAGCATCCAAAATAATTGCTTTACTACACAACAAGTTAAGGAATTGGCATTAACCTTTTTAGACGATAATTTTAAATCGGAATTCGTTATCGAAATCCATCCAAAAACAATAAATAATCAAGATTTTTATGAAGTTTATGATGCTTTTATGTCTTTCTCAACTGTTTTGCGTTTGCATGATTATTTTGCTTTAAAAAACGATTTAAAACAAGATACATCAACAGCAAAAACTACCGAAACCAAAACTGTTGTAACTCCTTCTAAAATTACATTTCCAAACCTTAACTATCCATCCGTTTATAAATACAACGGTGAACGTAGTTGCGAAAAACCTATCGATGAAAATACTTTTATGGAAATAGCACAACAAATTCAATCGCAAAACGGAAAAGATTTTAATCAATTAACTGTTGCATCCATTGCTAGTTCGAGTTATTGTTTAAGTACAGAACAAACCATGAAATTATCTACTTTAATAACTAATGAAGATTTTAGATACAATTATTTAACGAAAGCTTATCCAAATGTTTTTGATTATGGTAATATGAAAAACGCTGGTTTGGTTTTTAAAACAAAAACTAACTTGGATAAATGGACTATTTTTATGGAGGAAAATTTTACAGATGCGAATACAAAAAAAGAAGTTAACAATACAGTTGTTGTTAAATGTGAAGTAAGCAATGATGAATTTAAAGGTATTTTGGAATCTGTTAACCAAATTGCTTTCGAAACCACAAAAATTAATCACACTAAAACTATTATTGAAGCTAAAAAATGTTTCACAGCTAATCAAATTGCACAAATCATGAAACAATTTTCGTTTGAACGTAGCATGGTTGAAATTGCAAAATTTGCTTATGATTATTGTATTGATACAGATAACTATTTTAAACTTAATAACGAACTTACTCATTCCAGTAGTAAAGAGGAATTAATTAAGTTTACACAAAGCAAAAAGAAATAAGCAGAAGCCCGAAAATAATTTCGGGCTTTTTTATTGATTTTAATATCAATTTAAATACAAAAAAAACTCGGTTTTAACTTGTTTTTTATACTTTTGCCAATCAATTGTAAATTAAGCACAATGGCAAATAAATACAAGGAGTACAAAGGTTTAAATTTGGCTAAAATAGGGGAAGAAATTAACGAATATTGGAAAAATAATCAGATTTTCGAAAAATCTATCGAATCCAAAAATCCTGATAAATCGTTTGTATTTTACGATGGTCCTCCATCAGCGAATGGTATGCCAGGGATTCATCACGTTATGGCTCGTACTATCAAAGATATTTTTTGTAGATATAAAACTTTAAAAGGTTATAAAGTTAATCGTAAAGCGGGTTGGGATACGCATGGTTTACCTGTGGAATTGGGTGTGGAAAAGGAATTAGGTATCACAAAAGAGGATATCGGAAAAAAAATTACCATTGAGGAATATAACGAGGCTTGTAAAAAATCGGTAATGCGTTATACAGATAGATTGAATGCTGTTACGGAACAAATGGGGTATTGGGTGGATTTAGAAAATCCCTACATTACGTATTCTAGTAAATACATGGAATCTGTTTGGTGGTTACTAAAAAATATCTATCAAAAGGAATATTTATACAAAGGTTATACTATCCAACCTTACTCGCCTATGGCTGGTACTGGTTTAAGTTCGCACGAATTAAACTTGCCTGGTTGTTACAAAGATGTAAAAGATACAAGTATTGTTGCGCAGTTTAAAGCTATTAAGAACGAAAAATCTTCAGTGATTAATGATATTGAAGGTGATGTGCACTTTTTAGCTTGGACAACTACACCATGGACTTTGCCATCCAACACTGCATTGTGTGTGGGGCCTAAAATTGAGTATAAGATTGTTCATTCTTTTAATCAATATACCAATCAAAAAATAACAGTAATTATTGCGGAAGCTTTAATTGGAAAACAATTTTCGGGTAAATATTTCGCTGTAAATTCTTTAGATGAACTGATTCCTGATGCTGAAGTTAAAAAAATACCGTTTTTTGTAGGTAAATCCATCACAGGAAGCGATTTAGTGGGTATTCAGTACGAACAATTAATGCCAAATTGTTTACCTTATCATACGCCAAATGAGGCTTTCAGAGTAATTTCTGGTGATTTTGTAACTACCGAAGACGGTACGGGTATTGTACATATTGCGCCTACTTTTGGATCGGACGATGCTAAAGTAGCTAAAGACGCTGGTGTGCCTGCTATGTTAGTAGAAGATGAAAATGGTAATTTAGTTCCTTTGGTAGATCAAACTGGTCGTTTTGTAACCCAAATGGGTGGCGAATTGGCTGGTATGTTTGTGAAAGATGATTATTATCCTGTGGAGGAAAAACCCGAAAAAGGGGTGGATGTTTTAATTGCTATTGCTTTAAAAGAGCAAAACAAGGCTTTTAAAGTGGAAAAATATCAGCACAATTATCCACATTGTTGGCGTACGGACAAACCGATTTTATATTATCCTTTAGACAGCTGGTTTATTAAGGTTACGGAGGTTAAAAAACGTATGGCGGAATTAAACAAATCTATCAACTGGAAGCCTGAAAGTACGGGTACAGGTAGATTTGGTACTTGGTTGGAAAATGCAAACGATTGGAATTTATCGCGCTCGAGATATTGGGGTATTCCTATTCCAATTTGGAGTACGGAGGAAGGCGACGAAAGAATTTGCATTGGCTCTATTGAGGAATTAAAAAATGAATGTACTAAAGCGGTTGCTGCTGGTTTAATGCAGCATAATCCTTTAGATAATTTTAAGGTGGGTGATTTTTCGGAGGAAAATTACAGCTTGGTGGATTTGCATAAAAACTATGTTGATCAAATTGTTTTGGTTTCGTCGAATGGTAAAGTTATGCGCCGAGAGGCAGATTTAATTGATGTTTGGTTTGATAGTGGTGCGATGCCTTATGCGCAATGGCATTATCCTTTCGAAAACAAAGATTTTATTGATAACAATAAGGCTTTTCCTGCCGATTTTATTGCTGAAGGTGTGGACCAAACGCGTGGTTGGTTTTATACTTTACATGCTATTGCTACCATGTGTTTTGATTCGGTTGCGTTTAAAAATGTGGTGAGCAATGGTTTGGTTTTGGATAAAAACGGACAAAAAATGAGTAAGCGTTTAGGGAATGGTATCGATCCTTTTGAAACTTTAGATGCTTATGGCCCGGATGCAACCAGATGGTACATGATTAGTAATGCGCAACCTTGGGACAATTTAAAATTTGATATCGAAGGAATAAAAGAGGTACAACGTAAATTTTTTGGTACACTATACAATACTTACCAATTTTTTGCTTTATATGCCAATTTGGATAATTTTAGCTACAAAGAATTAGATGTAGAAATTGCTGAGCGCCCAGAAATTGATCGTTGGATTTTATCAAAACTAAATACTTTAATAGAGCTTACCAATGATGCTTATGCAGATTATGAGCCAACCAAAGCTACCAGATTGATTCAGGATTTTGTTAGTGAAGAATTAAGTAACTGGTATGTACGTTTATGTAGAAGACGTTTTTGGAAAGGTGATTATACACAAGATAAAATATCGGCTTATCAAACTTTATACAGATGTTTAGAGGTAGTTGCACAATTATCTGCTCCTGTAGCACCATTTTTTATGGATAAGATGTTTTTGGATTTAGATGCAGTTACTCAACGTAAAAAAGTGGAATCTGTGCATTTATCAGACTATCCTTCTGTAAACTCTAAGGAAATTGATACGGATTTAGAACAACGTATGGCTATTGCGCAACAAATTTCTAGTATGGTTTTAAGTTTACGCAAAAAAAGTAAGTTAAAAGTCCGTCAGCCTTTACAAAAAATAATCATTCCAATCTTAAACGAACAGTTTAAAACACAAATTTTAGCAGTGGAGGATTTAATTTTATCGGAGGTAAACGTTAAAGAAATGGAGCTTTTATCAGCGGATAGTGGTGTTTTTGTAAAAAGTATCAAAGCTAACTTTAGTACACTTGGACCTAAATATGGTAAATTCATGAAAGGTATTGCTGCAGCATTACAAAATTTCACTCCGCAAGACATTCAAACTATAGAAAGTAGTGGGAAATATGAATTAAATATCCAAGGTGAACAATTGGAAATTGAATTATCGGATGTTGAAATTTTAACTCAAGATATCCCTGGTTGGTTAGTTGCCAACGAAGGTAAATATACTGTTGCATTGGACATTACCTTAACTCAGGAATTAAAAGAAGAAGGAATTGCGCGTGAATTAGTGAACAAAATTCAAGGCATGCGAAAGGATAGCGATTTTGAATTAACCGATAAAATTGAAATATTTATTGAAAAGAACACCCTAATAGATAATGCTATTTTAAATTTTAAAAATTACATTTGCACTGAAACTTTAGCGAACAAAATTGAGTTAGTAGAGAATATTCAAACTCAATCGTTAAATGTTGAAGTGGAAGAGGGAGTATTTACAAACATTTCTATTACTAAATTAAATTAACTATGGTAGAAAAATTACGTTATTCGGATGAGGAGCTCAAGGAGTTTCGCGAAATTATCGAGCAAAAAATTTTAGATGCTCAAAACGATTTAAAACATTTTCAAAGTCAAATAGATTTTAGTTCTGAAGATAACGGAGCTAGTAACGATGGTACTTTTGATATGATGGAAGATGGTTCCGAAAGTTTAAGTCGTGAGAAATTAGCACAATTAGCACACCGTCAACGCAAATTTATTCAGCAATTAAAAGCTGCTTTGGTACGTATCGAAAACAAAACTTATGGTATTTGTAGAGTTACTGGGAACAAAATTGCAAAGGAAAGATTAAAAATTGTTCCGCACACTACTTTATCAATTGAGGCTAAGAACGCCGAAAATAATTAATAATTTCAAGAGAGCTTAATTCGGCTCTCTTTTTATTTGTGTTTATGATTACAAAAAATAAAGGATTTATAATTGCTTTTTTAAGTATTTTTTTGGTTTTATTAGCCGATCAATGGCTGAAAATTTATGTAAAACTAAACTTTCATTATTACGAAGAAGTAAGAGTGTTTGGCAACTGGTTTACATTACTATTTGTAGAAAATAGAGGTATGGCATTTGGAATGGAAATACCATTTTTAAGTCCAGTTGTAGCTAAAGTAATTTTAAGTTCATTTCGTATTGTTGCCGTTTTTTTAATCGGAAGATATTTATATAAACTCATTCAACGTAAGGTTGCCACTGGATTAATTTTTAGCGTAGCAATGGTTTTTTCTGGAGCTTTAGGAAATATTATCGATAGTGCTGTTTATGGATTAATATTTACTGAAAGCGAAAAATTTAGTTTTGTACCTGCTCAAATAGTTCCTTTTGGTGAAGGTTATGCTCAATTTTTAACCGGAAACGTTGTAGATATGTTAAAATTTGATATCTTCACTATTGAACTTCCATTTTATGGGACTTTTAATTTTTTTGCGCCAATTTTCAATATAGCTGATACAGCAATCTCTTTTGGTGTATTTTACATACTACTTTTCCAAAGAAACAATTTCCAAGTTGAAATATTAGGCAAAAAAAATGAAAATACTGAAGATGAAATAAATGAATTTAAAGAAGAAAACAAATAAAAATCTAAAAAGCTTCAGTAAGCATTATATAAAAAGCATTACTCTTTCTGCCAAACCCATAATCAAACCTAACATTTAATCTTTCTTTAGGATTAATCGCAAAACGTAAACCAGCTCCAAAGCTATATTTTAAGCTATTTAAACTAATATCTGTAGGAGTTCTAAATACATCACCTACACCACTAAACAAAACCATTCCAAAGCGCCAAAATAATGGGAATCTATATTCTATTTGTGTCCCTGCAAAATGAAGATCTCTAAATCTATTGCTTGCATAACCTCTTAAAATACCATCTCCTCCAACTTTAGCCATGTCTATAAATGGAGTTGGGCCAAAATTAGAGTTTAAAACAGTATTAATTGCAACAACATGATTTTTTTTAATCTCCCAATACTTCGAGAATTCAAAATTTACATTCACAAAATCAAAAGTGCTTCCTAAAATTGAAGAATTAAAATATGAAGAGCCTTCTAATAACATTCCTGAATATGCATTTACAACATTATCACGTGTATCATAAGTAAGAACTGCCCCAATAGCAGAGCCAATTCCTCCTTTATACCCAACAATATTTCCTTTTGCCAATTCACCATTTGGATCTAAAATAAAATTATACTCGGATTCAAATTGATAATCAAAACCTAGAAATAATTTATTATATACTTGCTTCATTGCAAGTACTTTAAACTTAAAAAAATCATGAGAATAAAACTCAACATCAGATTCTTTTGATTGATTACCAATTCCATAAAATTTATCTGGGAAATTCCTGAACCTTAACTCGCCTTTAAATAAATATTTTTCATTTTTGGTAAATATATTCCAAGAAGACCAAAAATCTAATTGTTTGTTTTGAGTGTAATCACCTAATAGCTTTGTATAAGATAATCTTGTATGATCGGTAGAATCCTTTTTATCCCCAGTATTAAAGTAATATACACCAACCAATCCAGCTGCAAATCTAGTATCTGGTGTATAATATAATAATGGAAATAAAAAGAAACCCTCTGATTTAGAAACTGTATCTTTTTTTAAAAACTGTAATTTTCTTTTTTGAGCATTAACAGATATAGTCAATAAAAAAAATAATAAAACAGTAAAGGATAATCTCATAAAAATAAAATAAGCTTATTTAATTAAAAAAAGCCGCTAAAAGCGGCTCTTTATTAAAATGTTAATGTCCATCTAATTCATCTTCTTTCAGCGGAACATTTTGGGGTACAAAATCCTCTTCATATCCAGGCTTGCTGTAATCATAGGGCCATCTGTGAACTACTGGTAATGCTCCAGGCCAGTTACCATGAATTCTTTCTACTGGAGCAGTCCACTCCAAAGTATTTCCTTTCCATGGATTGTTATTCGTAACTCTTCCTTTGATTATACTATAAAAGAAGTTAAAGATAAAAATAAATTGACCGATAGCAGATAAAATAGCGAAAACAGTTATAATTGGATTGATAAATTGAATATCTTGAAACATTTCAAACTCCATATTTGTGTAATATCTTCTAGGAACACCAGCTAAACCTAAGAAATGCATAGGGTAAAATACTCCATAAACTCCAATAAAAGTAATCCAGAAATGCAAATAACCTAACTTCGAAATCATTAACTTACCATACATTCTTGGGAACCAGTGATAAACACCAGCAAACATACCAAAAATAGAACCAGCGCCCATTACAATATGAAAGTGACCAACTACAAAGTATGTATCATGCACATTAATATCTAAAGCGGAATCTCCTAATACTATACCAGTTAATCCACCAGAAATAAACAAAGAAACCATCCCTAAAGCAAATAACATTGCAGGAGTTAATCTAACATTACCTTTCCAAATTGTTGCTAAATAATTAAATACTTTAACAGCAGATGGAATAGCAATTAATAATGTTGTAAAGGTAAATACAGTTCCTAAAAACGGACTCATACCTGTAATAAACATATGGTGACCCCATACAATAAAAGATAAAAATGCAATAGCAATTAAAGAAACTATCATGGCTCTATAACCAAAAATTGGTTTTCTACTGTTAGTTGAAATTATCTCAGATGTTAAACCTAAGGCTGGCAACAAGATAATATACACCTCTGGATGGCCCAAGAACCAAAATAAGTGTTCATATAAAATTGGACTTCCACCAGTTGCTTCTAAAGGCTGACCAGCAACGAAAATACTGTCTAAATAAAAGGAAGTCCCTAAGCTTCTATCAAATAATAAAAGTAATGCAGCTGATAATAAAACAGGGAACGATAAAACACCTAGAATGGCTGTAATTAAGAAGGCCCAAATAGTTAAAGGTAATCTTGTAAATGTCATGCCTTTAGTTCTTAAATTAATTACCGTTACAATGTAATTTAACGACCCCATTAAAGAAGAAGCAATAAAGACCGTCATTGATAACAACCATAAAGTCATGCCTAAACCAGAACCAGGCATTGCTTGAGGTAATGCACTTAATGGAGGGTAAACTGTCCAACCTCCAGATGCAGGACCGCTTTCAATAAAACAAGAGTATAACATGATTACACTTGATACAAAAAATAACCAATAAGATAACATATTCATGAAACCACTGGCCATATCTCTAGCTCCAATTTGATAAGGAATTAATAAGTTAGAAAAAGTTCCACTCAAACCACCGGTTAATACAAAAAATACAATAATAGTACCATGTATAGTTACCAAAGCTAAATACATATTAGGATCTAAAACTCCTTCAGGTGCCCATTTATCACCTAGGAAAAAGTTTAAGATAGCCATTTTTTCACCTGGCCAAGCTAGTTGTAATCTAAATAAAACCGACATACCCATACCAAATACCGCCATAATAATAGCAGTAATTAAGTATTGCTTAGCAATCATTTTATGATCAAAGCTAAAAATATACTTTGATATGAATGTCTCGTGGTGTTCGTGTTCGTGATGTTCGTGACCTCCAGCCATAACTATATAAATTGAAATTATTAAACTTTAAACTAATTATTTAAATGCTTCAACAAAATCTTGCTGTTGAGCTAACCAAGATTTGTAAACATCATCCTCAACAACATTTATTTTTAATTTCATGTTGTAATGAGATGCTCCACAAATTTTGTTACAGTATAAAATGTATCCAGTAAACCTTTTACCTTCTGAAGCTGCAACTTGATACATTTCTTCAGTTGTATATTTAGGTGTAAAAACAAATTCAGTAGTTAAACCAGGAACTGTATTCATTTGAGCTCTAAAATGAGGTAAATAAGCAGAGTGAATAACATCTTTAGATCTTAATTTTAAGATAACTTGACGACCTTTAGGTAATAAAATTGAATCCGAATTAATTACTTTATCATCTTCACCAGCTTTAAAAATGGCAGGATTAGATTTATATTCTGCAATCATTGCATTTAATCTTCTTTCATTTGCCCTAAAGTTTTTTAAAGATGTTTTAGTGTCATCTAAATTTTTAGTTCTATTCCAACCATTTGCAACTAATTTTGCGAATTCAGTACTATCTTTAACCAATGTTTCAATAGATTCTCTAGTTTCTTTTAATCTATCTTCCATAGCAAAAGGTGTAGCAACACCAACTTTATTTTTCCCATATAAAGCAAAACTTGCATATCCTAACTGATTATCTTTACCAGCATATCTAGCAGTCCAACCAAATTGCTCAGACAAAAACTCTAATACAACTGCATCTTTTTTCTTAACTGGATTCATAATGTTAGACCAAGTAGTCATACCATAAGAAATTAATAAAATCAAAACAAATGCAGGGATTATAGTCCATGCTAATTCAATCCTATTATTGTGTGGGTACCAAAATGCTTTTTTTCCTGAGCGAAAATAGTATTTGTAAATAAACCAAAATAATAATGCATGAGTTAAGAAAAATACGATTAAAATAATAACTAAGGTCGTTTTCATCAACAAATCAATCTCTAAACCATGCTCGGAAGAACTTGATGGTAATAAATATTTATTCCATGAAAACATAGTAATTACAACCAATGCAAAAAACACAATACCAAATACCAACATACCAGTAGCATTTGTTTTAATTTCAGCAGGTGTAACAGGATCAGAATCTGCATCCTTAAATTTATCAATTAATTCCTTAGCTTTTAAAATTTTAGCTATGGCAATTATTACCAACAATACCGTAAAGAGAATCAATAATTCCATTTGTGTTATAGTTTAAATTTCTGTGTAATCTAATAATTAATGACCGTGAATATGTTTACTTTCTTCTATGTATGGATGATTTTTAACAACCAATGGACGAGAAGCCAAAGATTTTAAAACCATAAATATAAATACACCTAAGAAAAGTAAAAACATTCCAATTTCAATCAATCCAATTTTTGCTTCTGTTTTCATAGACCCTGGTGAAACCATTGTGAAAACATCAACCCAGTGGAAGAAGAAAATAATAACACCAACAATAACAACAATTACTTGATTTTTCTTAGCGTCAGCATCCATTAAAGCTAACATTGGTAAAGCAAAGTTTATAATCAACATTGTAAACCATATAGGAGCATAATCTTGTATACGGGCAATATAATAGGTAACTTCTTCAGGTATATTAGCATACCAAATTAATAAAAACTGAGAGAAAAATAAATATGTCCATAAAAAGCTTAAAGCAAACATCCATTTACCCATATCATGCATATGACCCTTTGTTACAATATCTAAAAAACCTTTAGACCTTAAATGGATAATTAACAATAAAGCAAAGATAATTCCACTTAACCACATACCAGCAAAAACATACCATCCAAATAATGTAGAAAACCAGTGAGTATCAATAGACATTAACCAGTCCCAAGACAAAACAGATGAACCATATCCAAAAATTACTAAAAATATAGCTGCCATAGTTATACTTTTGAAGTGTATGCGTGTACCACCTTCTTGATCTTCCTCAACTGACTTTTTTCTAAAGTAAGCTGCAAAAGCAATAAATGAACCAACAAAAAATATTGTCCTACCCCAAAAGAAAGCTGGTGCAAAGAAAGGAGCTTTATGATCTAATAAGTGATCACCACTACCAACTTTATAGCTCATCCAATGATAAATATGATGTAAATGTAACTGACCAGCAGCTAAAACAACAACAACCACTAATGCCATCCAAGGCAAAACAGAAATTATTGCTTCAAATACTCTTTTAAAAACTATAGACCAACTAGCTTCAGAAGCATATTGCAATGCTAAAAAGAACAGCATTGATAATGAAATGGAAAAAAAGAAAAATCCATTAATTAATAAGTTAGACCATAACCTTTGGCCAAAGCCATAATTATGTCCGTGCTCATCCACCAAAGAAGCATAAGCACTATTATCGGTTAAAGCACCAATTAAAAATAATAATAAACCAACACCCGCAGTGATTAAGGTTACTTTTTTGGTTTTGCTTGAAAAAACGTAGTCCATTTCTATGCCGTTTATCTAAATAAATACTAATTTTTAGTTGTTGATTCTACTGGTTGTGCAGAAACCTGAGTAGAATCAGTTGAAGCTTCAGTTTTAGTTAATACTATTCCTAAAGATTCAGGAGATTTACCTTGTAGTGTTTGAACATACATTACAATTTTCCATCTTTTATCTTCAGAAATTTGAGCAGCATGGCTTCCCATAACTCCTTTACCGTAATAAATTGTATGGTAAATTTCTCCTGCTGTTAACTCAGCAGAAGGGCCATTATTATATGCAGGTGGTTGAACGGGATAAACACCTAAAGCTACCATTGTACCATTACCATCCCCTTTTTCACCATGACAATGATCACAAAATAAATTGAAATATACTTTACCTTCTTTTAAGTTTTGCTCGTTATATTCCAAAGGATTTTTAACCTCTTTAGCACCTTCTCTATTATCCTTAGCAACTAAAAACTCATTATATCCAAGTGGTATAGAACCTTTAACTGGTTTATAAGTAGCTGTTCCATTATTATAAACTTTATACAAAGCATTTACTTCTTTTAAAATAGAATCTTGAGCATCTTTTGATAAAAGTTCAAATTTAACACCAGCTTTGGTAAAATATCTGTCGTAAAAACCTACAGAATCAATATCATATTTTTCTAAATATGCTTCGTAAGACTGAGGTCTATACATATCCGGCATATATTCTAAACCAGGGCTATTAGGATCTGTAGTACAAGAAACTAATAATACAGAAGCAACTAAACCAGAAAATAATTTATGTAGCATATTGTGTAAAGTTATTTTATTCGAAAAATTCATGATTTAATATCTTTTATTAATTTCAACTGCACCAGTCTCTTTTAAATAAGCAACTAATTCTTCTTCAGTTAATGGTTGATGATCCAATTCTATTTCAACAGCAAACATATCATCTGTAGTTCTTGGGTCTGGATTTTTTGCCTTCATACCTGGTAAAGTTTCATTACGTAAAAAGTAAGTTAAAATCATACCATGAGCTGTACATAAAACCGTTATCTCAAAAATAACTGGAACGAACGCTGGTAAATTTTGTAATAAAGTATAATTTGGTTTACCACCAATATTCATAGGCCAATCTTCAATCATGAAATACCACATTCCAAGAATAGCTAAAGACATACCCGTTAAACCATAAATAAATGCACAAATCGCCAATCTAGTTTTTCTAACTCCAATTATCGGATCAATTCCGTGAATAGGAAATGGAGAAAACACATCTTTAATTTTTACGCCTTTTTTAACTAACTTTTTTGCACCTTCATATACAACATGATCATCGTTATATAATGCATATATAGTATTACCCATATCTAAAATTTTATCATTTAAAATTAATGTCCTTCCTTGTGATCGTGATGTGCTTTTGATCCTTTAACACCATGCTCACCTGTAGCTCTTAGTATAGTTTTAAGTTCATTTAAAGCTAAAACAGGGAAACTTCTAGCATACAACAAGAATAGTACAAAGAAAATTCCAATTGTTCCAAAATATACACCTATATCTACATAAGTTGGGTGAAACATCGTCCATGAAGAAGTTAAGAAATCTCTATGTAAGGATGTTACAATGATTACAAAACGTTCGAACCACATACCAATATTTACTACAATTGATAAGATAAAAGTTAGTACTAAATTTCTTCTAAACTTTTTAAACCAAAATAACTGTGGAGAAATAACATTACATGTCATCATCGACCAATAAGCCCATGAATAAGGTCCTGTTGCTCTGTTCATGAAAGCGTAACCTTCATATTCCACACCAGAATACCATGATATAAATAACTCTGTTAGATAAGCAACACCCACCATTGAACCTGTCAACATTACAACTATATTCATATACTCGATATGTTTCATAGTTAAGTAATCCTCAAAATGGAAAACTTTTCTCATGATAATCATCAAGGTTAATACCATAGCAAAACCAGAGAAGATTGCACCCGCAACGAAATATGGAGGAAAGATTGTTGTATGCCATCCAGGAATAACCGATGTGGCAAAGTCCATGGATACAATAGAGTGAACAGAGAAAACTAAAGGTGTAGCTAAACCAGCTAAAACTAATGAAATTTCTTCAAATCTGTTCCAATGTTTAGCAGAACCAGACCAACCAAATGATAATGTTCCAAAAATTACTTTATATAATTTAGTAGTTGCTCTATCTCTTACAGTTGCAAAATCTGGTATCAAACCAACATACCAAAAACCTAATGATACAGAAAAATATGTAGAGATTGCAAATACGTCCCACAATAACGGAGAGTTAAAGTTAGGCCATAAAGAACCAAATTGATTAGGCAAAGGTAAAACCCAATATGCTTGCCAAATTCTACCCATGTGAATACCTGGGAATAAAGCAGCCATCATTACCGCGAAAATTGTCATCGCTTCTGCTGAACGGTTAATTGCCATTCTCCATCTTTGACGGAATAATAATAATACAGCAGAGATTAATGTACCAGCGTGACCGATACCAACCCACCAAACAAAGTTAGTAATATCCCAAGCCCAACCTACAGTTTTATTTAAACCCCAAACACCAATACCAACACCAACAGTATATAAAATATTACCTAAACCCCATAAAGCAAGGATACTAGCTAATCCAAAAAGCATATACCATAAAGAGTTAGCTCTGCTTTCTATTGGTCTACAAACATCCTCAGTGATATCGTTATACGATTTATGACCTAGGATTAACGGTTCTCTAATTTCAGCTTCTACGATATGCATCGTTATTCAATTTAAAGTTATAATTAAATAAAATTTTTAAATATGTCTTACTTTAGTTTGGTAGTACACATTTGGTTGTGCACCAACTTCCTCTAATAAGAAATAAGCTCTTTCTTGTTCTTTTTCTTTGTTTATTGCGTGTTGTGGATCATTTAAATCACCAAAAGAAATTGCATTTGTTGGACAAGCAGAAGAACAAGCAGTTTGAATAGCACCATCTTGTACTTTTTCACCTTTTTTCTTAGCGTCTAACTTACCAGCTTGAATTCTTTGAACACACATACTACATTTCTCCATAACCCCTCTAGATCTTACTACAACATCAGGGTTTAATACCATTCTTCCTAAATCATCCTGAGCAGCATTTACTTTAGCAAAATCAGGGAAAGCAGGAATATTTAATGAATCGTATTGGAACCAGTTAAATCTACGAACTTTGTAAGGACAGTTGTTTGCACAATATCTAGTACCCACGCAACGGTTATAAGTCATTTGATTTAAACCCTCATCAGAGTGAGTAGTTGCAGCAACAGGACAAACAGTTTCACAAGGAGCATGATTACAATGTTGGCACATTACAGGTTGGAAAGCAACAGTTGGTTCATCAGCAGAAACCTCTGCATCTAAATAATCTTGACGACCATTTAAATCATGATAATCTTTTTCAGCTTTTACAGAAGAATAATATCTATCAATACGCATCCAATGCATTTCTCTACTTCTTCTAACTTCATCTTTACCAACAGCAGGAACGTTATTTTCTAAATGACAAGCCGTAACACAAGCACCACAACCGATACATGAATTTAAATCAATACTTAAACCCCATCTGTGCACTAACTCAATTGGATGTTCAGCCCACAAATCTAATTCATTAGGTTTATTAGGAACACCATAACTATCCAAAATCATCAATTGTTCGTTGTAACCACCGTGTTCTTTAGCTGTACCTCTTTGAGAAATGTATTGAGATAAAGTTGTTTCGTTAACTAACTTTCTACCCATCATTGTGTGATGAGTTTGAGTAGTTGCCATTGGATAAGATTTTCCACTAACCAATTCAACACTCACATTAGAATTAACAATATTTGATATCGTGTTGGAAACATTTGCTACAGAAAACACATTTTTACCAATTGTATTATTGTTGTTATTTTCGGTATCAAATAAATCACCTAACCATTCTTTTCTAGTAAATAATTCAGTACCTTTTCTACCATAACCTAATGCAACACCAATAGTACCTTTAGCTTGACCAGGTTGTGCAACTAATGGTAATTCATAGGAAACATCACCAACAGTTAGTTTAACAACTTTTGCTGGATAATCTTGACCAATGTATAAATAATCTCTTCTATTATCACTTGTGTCTTCAACACCTAAAACTTCCATAGCATCAGAAGCAGCCATAGTTACGTAGTTATCGTAAGTCATTTTAGATATAGGATCTGGCAACTCATGTAACCAAGGATTTAAAGCCTGATTTCCATTACCCAAACCAACTTTTGTATATAATTCTAATTCGAATTTACCAGATTGAAATTTGAATTTAGATTTAGCTGTTGATAAAGCAGAACCAAAATTAGCAACCACACTTGAAGATGAAATAGCATTTGAAATATTTCCTACCTGTAAAGCAGCATTCCAATCAGCTTTACTAGAAGAATTTAAAACTGTAGCTTTAAAATTAGCTTCAACAAATTCAGCATAATTTATAGTTTGTCCAGCTAATTCAGAAACAACTTCTTGCCATTGTTGTGTATTGAATAATTTTGGAATAGTTGGTTGTTGTAAGCTATAAATTCCTTTAGCAGGATTAAAATCGTTCCAAGATTCTAAATAATGATGATTAGGAGTTAAATAATCACATAAAATACCAGTTTCATCTAATCTATCACCAAAATAAACTTTCAAATCAACTTTAGCCAAACCTTCAGTAAATTTAAGTGAAGCAGGAGAAGTGTAAACTGGATTTGAATCAATAATTAAAATTGCATCAACTTTACCACCATTCATTTCTTTTGTTAAAGCAACAAATTCTGCATCATTACCTTGACGGGTGTAAACTGGTTGATTTAAATCTAAAGTTGAACCATAATTGTTTAGTGCATTATTAATTGCAGCAACTAAAACTTGAATATTTTTATCATTTGAACCCGAAACAACTAATGAAGAACCTTTATTAGCCGATAAATCTTGAATAGCCTTATCTAATTTAGCTTTTACATTAGCTGGAACAGAAGCAGAAACTGAATCACCAGAAACTTTTGAATAAACATATGCCACAGCATTATTTAAGTCTGATGGTTTTAAAGCACCTCTAACATCAGCATTAGAACCAGTTAAAGATAACAGAGATTCAAATTGATAATGTTTACTCATCCAACCATTTTCAGGTTTACGCGTAGATGCATAATCCTTTGTATAAGCTACAGAATCTAACCATGTACCTAAAAAGTCAGCACCAAAACTAACTATTACTTTTGCTTTTTCGAAGCTATACTTAGGCAAAGCTCTAACTCCAAAAACTTCATTATTTGCATCTAAAATACCAGAAGCAGAAATTGCATCATAGGTTACATGCTTTACCTTAGCACCTAAAGCAGAGTAACTTGCTATAAAATTATTTACAACTTCTTTTGAAGAAGGTGAAATAATAGTGTTGGATAAAATTACAATATTACCTTGGCGAGAAGCAACAGATTTTAAATCTTTAGTTATAGGATTAATAACCTCAGACCATGAAATATTTTTTGCCCAAGAACCTTTAACTTTTTTTGCTGGCCCTTTAGCTCTTTTAGAATCGTATAAACCTAATACAGAAGAATTAATACGAGCATTAGCAGAACCTTTTGTATAAGTTGAATTTTTGTTACCATCTATAAAAATTGGACGACCTTCTCTAGTTTTAACTAAAATAGATGCATAATCAAAACCATCGTAATAAGTAGAAGCAAAATAATTTGGAATACCAGGAGTTAAATTGTCTGGTTTATTTAAAAAAGGAATAGATCTAGTAACAGGCGCTTCACAAGCAGCTAAAGTTGCAGCAGTAACACTAAAACCTAAAAACTTTAAAAAATCTCTTCTATTAGTACCTTCAGTCTTTACCTCTTCTTTGTTTAAAAACTCATCAACAGGTAACAACTCACTAAATTCATTTTTGCTATTATTAACGAAATTAGGATTTTTTTCTAATTCCTCAATTCCCTTCCAATATGTTTTATTTGTAGCCATAGCTTATACTGTTCTTATACTAATGAATTGATTAATAATGACATTTACCACACTCTAAACCACCAATTTTTTCAACTGTGAAATTAAAATCGGCTTTATGTTTCCAAGACTCTTTAAATTGATCGTGTAATTCGATATAGTAATTATTTGGTTTGCCAGAGTATTTTAACTCAGTATTGATTTCAGTTTTTCTATGACAATCAATACACCAACCCATAGTTAATGGAGCATATTGTTGAGCAACACCCATATTTTCCATATCACCATGACAGCTTTTACACTCTAATCCACCAACTACAACGTGTTGAGCGTGATTAAAATAAACGAAATCTTGTAAATTATGAACTTTTACCCATTTAATTGGTTTGTCCTCACGAGGAACATCATAGTATTTACCATCTGCATGTAAATATGCCATTTTGTTAGGATCCCAACCAGTATGTTCGTAAATCTTTTTAATTTCTTCCTCACCAGAGCAGTGAGCTTCATTAACAGCAGCATGACAGTTCATACAAACATTTGCAGAAGGAATGATAGCATGTTTAGTTTCTAAAACTCCTGAGTGACAGTACTCACAGTCAATTTGATTTTGTTTAACGTGAATATCATGACGGAAATTAATTGGTTGAGTAGGTTTGTAATTTTGTACATTTTCAGTTTTCTCAAAACCATTTCCACCACTAACTCCAATTGTTGATAAATAATCCCAACCTATTTTAGCCAAAGTTAAAACAATAGCAATTACGATTAAACCGAAAGATTTTTTTCTATTTACCGCAAAATCTCCAACTGCTTCATAAAAAGTTTTTGGTTCCTCAGGTTCTAAACCATCTTGAATAGCTTTAGCATTTTTTAAAGACCTATTAATTCCTGAGAAAATTGCAATAATTAACAAAGAAAGTAATACAATACCGAAAATTAAATATAATGTGGAATAATCCTTTTCTGGTTCTTTCTCCTCACAGTCAATTAATTTAGGTCCTGATGAATCAGCTGATTCAGTTTTACCTGTATAAGTTGTGATATAAGTTACCACATCAGATAATTGCTCATCACTCATCCATTCAAAAACATTCATTGCTGCACCGTTCCAATCTTTAAAGATTTTATTTGCATACGCATCACCTGAAGCTCTTAATGTATTGTTGTTTCTAACCCATTTGTAAATCCATTCTTCAGACGGAGCTCTGTCTAAAATTCCTTTCAAAGCAGGGCCTGTTAGATTTTTTTCCATGTTGTGACAAGACGCACAATTGGCTTTAAATATTTTTTCACCACTTGCGTAATCTCCCGCATTTGCATTGTTGGTAAAAACAACCAACAAAACTGAACAAATAATTGATGATATCTTTCGCATTGCTATAGTATAATTATTCATCAAA
>JBEEPA010000098.1:0-3678 GCA_041191385.1 Bacteroidota bacterium
GTGCGCCCTATGCAAACTTTATTAATGGGTTTGGGTGGTTGTAGTGGTATTGATGTGGTTATGATTTTGCAAAAGCAAAAAATTAATCCCGAAGTTTTTGAAATCGAGATTGATGCACAACGCGATCCTAACAATACACCATCTTTATTTACTGAAATTCATGTTACATTTAAATTGGGTGGGGAAAATTTAGATGATAAAAAAGTTTTACGTGCAGTATCTTTATCTATAGAAAAATATTGTTCTGTTGCTAAAATTTTAGAAGCTACAGCTCAACTTACATACAGTGTTGTTGTTAACGATGTAAAAGTTAAATAATTTACAAATGAAAGTTGCAGTTATTGGCGCTGGCACCATGGGAAATGGTATTGCGCATTGTTTTGCTCAATATGGTTACGAGGTTATTTTGGTAGATAATCAAACTTTGGCTTTGCAAAAAGCTTTGGATATCATAGCTAAAAACTTACAGCGCCAGGCTGGTAAAAATATTTTTCCTGAATCGGATATTCCACTGATTTTTAATCGAATAAAAACGCAAACTACAATTGATAAAACTTTGCAAAATTGTGATTTAGTTGTGGAGGCAGTTAGCGAAAAATTAGCTATCAAACAACAAATTATTCAGCAAATAAACGAAGTAGTAAATCCAAATTGCATTATTGCCAGCAATACTTCATCCATAAGCATTACTTTATTGGCTCAACAATGTTCGCATCCACAAAATTTTATCGGAATGCATTTCATGAATCCTGTTCCGGTTATGCAGTTGGTTGAGGTAATTAAAGGGCATCATACCAATAATCAATGTGTAGATAGCATTATAAATATTTGCAAAAAATTACAAAAAACACCTATTGTTGTTAATGATTACCCGGGGTTTGTTGCCAACAGAATTTTAATGCCAATGATTAACGAAGCAATTTATACTGTTTACGAAGGTGTTGCCGAAGTTGAAGCCGTGGACGAAATTATGAAATTAGGTATGGCTCATCCTATGGGGCCTTTACAATTGGCAGATTTTATTGGTTTAGATGTTTGTTTATCCATTTTAAAAGTATTGCACGAAGGTTTCGGAAATCCAAAATATGCTCCATGCCCATTGTTGGTTAACATGGTAAATGCTGGTTGTTTAGGTAAAAAATCCGGTAAAGGGTTTTATAGTTATTAATTTATAGAAATACTTAAATCAAATATTAAATAATTATTAAAATTTTAAACAAAAATAGACTTAGTATTTATTTTACAAGATTTAAAAGCAGAGATTTAAATTATTAGCTTAAATTTGCACCCAAAATATAGATGTAGTTGAATACATCTATTATTAAAATCCATTTTATGAAACTTTTTGATGTTTATCCTTTATTTCCTATTGAGCCAGTTAGAGCTCAAGGAGCTTATGTGTATGATAAAAACGATCGTGAATATTTAGATTTTTACGGTGGACATGCTGTTATTTCTATCGGACATACTCATCCGCATTATGTAAAACGTATCGAGGATCAGTTACATAAAATTGGATTTTACTCAAATTCTATTATCAACAACGTTCAGCAGGATTTTGCAGATAAGTTAGGCGCTTTATCAGGCTATAACCATCATCATTTATTTTTGTGTAACAGTGGTGCCGAGGCGGTTGAAAATGCTTTAAAATTGGCTTCGTTTTACAATTGTAAGGAAAAAATTATCTCTTTTAAAAAAGCTTTTCACGGTAGAACTTCAGGTACTTTGCAAGTTACTGATAATCCTAAAATTAAATCGGCTTTTAACGGTAGTATTACTACACAATATTTGCCTTTAAATGAGTTAGAGCCTGTGGAAGCGGCTTTGGAAAATGGGGATGTTGCAGGGATTGTAATTGAAGGTATTTTAGGAGTAGCTGGTATTATAGAGCCTACTTTAGAGTTTTTAAAAGGTTTACGAGAATTGTGCGATAAACACGATGCAATTTTAATATTAGATGAGGTACAAAGTGGTTACGGACGAACTGGTAACTTTTTTGCGCATCAAGCTGCTGGTATAGAGGCAGATGTAATTGCAATGGCAAAGGGTATGGGGAATGGTTTCCCTATTGGAGGTGTTTTAGTGAGCGAAAAAATTAAAGCTTCGTATGGTTTATTGGGTACTACATTTGGCGGTAATCATTTGGCTTGTGCAGCTGGTTTGGCAGTTTTAGAGGTGATTGAACAAGAAAACCTTATTGAAAATGCGAAAAAAATGGGGGAGTATATTGTAAACAGTTTAAAAGGTGTACAAGGTATAGCTAAAATTACTGGTAGAGGTTTAATGTTGGGTTTAGTGGTGAACGAAAAAGGTAAAGAGTTACGTGATAATTTGTTGCATAAACACAGTGTATTTACTGGTGGTGCCGCAGATCCTAATATTTTAAGATTGTTGCCTCCTTTAAACATTACACAAAAAGAGGCTGATTTATTTTTGAATGCTTTAAAAGCCGAAATAAAAAATTTAGGAATTGCCTAAATGGAAAATGTTGTTGATGTTTTAACTACTATCGAACAAAGCAGTGTTTTTGCAAAACTTATTAAAAGTTTAACGCAAAAAAATATTGCTCATTTTCTAGGTTTAAAAGCATCTGCAACTCAGTATTATTTAGCAGCTTTACAAAAAAACAATCCGCAATTACATTTGGTAATTTTAAGTAACTTAGAAGAAGCTACTTATTTTTACAACGATATTCAAAATATAATTGGCGATACCAAAGCTTTGTTATTTCCATCTGGAGCAAGGTTTCCTTATGCGCCTTTGGAGGATGTGCAAAATGCCAACTTAATTCAGCGTGCCGAGGTTTTAACCTTTATCCAAAAAAATAAAAATAAAATTGTTGTTACTTATCCCGAAGCTTTAGCAGAAAAAGTGGTTAGTAACCAAACTTTGGAGCAAAATACTTTTTCGATTACCCGAGGGGAAAGCTGTTCGATGGATTTTTTAATCGATATTTTATTTACTTATAATTTTGAACGTGTACAATTTGTTACCGAACCCGGACAGTTTGCAGTAAGGGGAGGTTTGATTGATGTATGGTCGTTCTCTAACGATTTTCCCAGTAGGATAGATTTTTTTGGAGATGAAGTAGATGCGATTAAGGTTTTTGATCCTGCCGATCAAATTTCTATTAAAACCCTCAATCAGCTAACTTTAACACCCGATGTTAAAAATAAGTTTTTAAACGAACAACATATTCATTTATTGGATTTTATACAATCGGATGCGTATGTTTGGGTACGCGATTTTAGTGCAACTTTAGAGGGGATTGATAGATATTTTGTAAAGGCAGAAGAAGCTTATGCTAAAATACAAAACAACTCAGTACAATCCTCGCCACATTATTTGTATGCTCAATCTCAAGAAATTTTACAATCCTTACAACGTAAAAAAATAATCGAATTTGGTTCGTCGTTTTATTTTAAAGCGGAGGAAATTATCGAGTGGAATATTACACCACAAACTAGTTTTAATAAAAATTTCGAGTTTTTAATTCAGAATTTAATCGATTATCAAAAACGAAATTACACTATTCATTTGTTAAGCGATAAGCCTAAACAATTGGATAGGATTCAGGAAATTTTACACGATTTTACTGTAAAAGGGGATAATATCGGAAAAGATATTGAGTTTATAGCCAATCATTTAACTATTCACGAAGGTTTTGTGGATAACGAT
>JBEEPA010000099.1:0-5057 GCA_041191385.1 Bacteroidota bacterium
AGCTCCATTTTTTCGGCAGTTTTTATTTTCGGAATAATTGCTTTAATTTCGAGATGGTTTGTACAAAAAAACAAAACCTTAGCTTAATATGAATGTTTCCGTTGTTATTCCTTTATTAAACGAAGCCGAATCTTTACCAGAGTTACACGATTGGTTAGTAAACGTATTAAATTCCAATAATTTAAGCTACGAAATTATTTTTGTAGATGATGGAAGTACGGATGATTCGTGGAAGGTTATTGAGGAAATTAAAGCAAAGGATAACAATGTAAAAGCATTAAAATTTCGAAGAAATTACGGAAAATCGGCTGGGTTACATGTAGGTTTCGATTTAGCCGAAGGAGATGTTGTATTTACGATGGATGCGGATTTACAAGACAGTCCGGATGAAATCCCAGAAATGTATAAAATGATTACCGAGCAGGGCTATGATTTGGTATCTGGATGGAAGAAAAAAAGATATGATCCCATAACCAAAACTATACCCACTAAATTATACAACTGGGTTACCAGGAAAATGTCGGGTATTTACCTACACGATTTTAATTGTGGTTTAAAAGCATATAAAAAAGATGTAATTAAAACCGTTGAAGTGTATGGTGAAATGCATCGTTATATTCCTGTAATTGCTAAATGGAATGGTTTTAAAAAAATTGGCGAAAAAGTAGTACAGCATCGCGCACGAAAATATGGCGAAAGTAAATTTGGTTTAAGCAGATTTATTAACGGTCCGCTGGATTTGTTATCGATTATGTTTGTTTCCAAATTTGGTAAACGCCCAATGCACTTTTTTGGTACTTTAGGAAGTTTAATGTTTGGTTTAGGCGCTATTATTGGTTTTTATTTAATTGTTTCGTGGTTAAGCTTTTTTGTATTCAAATGGACTATTTTTGGTTCGTACTACCCTATCACCGCCCGACCAATTTTTTATTTTAGTTTAACCTTCATCATCGTGGGAACACAATTATTTTTAGCAGGCTTTTTAGCCGAGCTACTTTCCCGCAACTCCCCCAACCGCAACAAATACAAAATCGAAAAATCTATTTAAAATATAGTTATTCCACGCAGAGGGCTCAAAGTCTATCGCAAAGATTTTTCCTTTGCGAGCTTTGCGTAAATTCTTTACGTGATTTGCGTGATTTTTTTAGAGGACTTTGTGTAAAATCTTAACGAACTTTGCATTAAATACACAATACCCTTACACCCCAAATTGTGATAAGTGATGTTCTAAATGTTTCACAAACATATTGTTCCATTCTTACTGATTTAGAACCCCAAACGATAGAGATTCTTTTCCATCAAAATATTTAGCACCTAACTGTTGGGTTTTAAGCAAATAATCAATCAAACGTTGTTTTTCTAATTCAAATTTTCTAACATCTTTAATGATAAATTCTGGTGCAGTTTGACTATTTGATTTATAAGGTTTATCATTTACAACAATATTTTTAATAATCAATTTTAGCATAAATCTTTTAAAAGCATTGGGTTTAGGATGAATTTTATCGTAAACCATTTCATAAGTTACATTACAGTGCGCCAACATTTGTTCCACATTCATTTCCCCCATTTTGGTTTAGTATCAACTGTTAACCTATTAATTCTAACAATAAATTCGGCTACATCATCTTGATTAAAAGCATTTTTCATCTGTGAATTTTTTTTACTTATTTTTGAAGAACAATTTATACTTTTTGTAATTGATAATTACTTAAGAAAGCTAAATTACATAATTTTAATTTAATTGCTAAAAAGAAATGAAACTCGAACATCACAAACAAAAAATTACTCCTTTTCCTAATTTCTTATTAAGATTAGGGCGTTATGGAATTTTCGCATTATGTTTAATCGTATTTTCTGTTTTAATTGGAACTTTAGGATATCATTATTTTGGAAAAATTTCTTGGTTGAACAGTTTTCACATGACTTGCATGATTTTAACTGGAATGGGACCTGTAGAACAAATGACAACTCCTTCTGCAATATTATTTTCATCTTTTTACGCATTATATAGCGGAGTGGCATTTTTAAGTATTACAGCCGTATTTTTTGCTCCAATAATCCACAGACTATTACATATTTTACACGTTGAAAAAGACGACAAGGAAAACTAGAATGAGACTTTTAATACATTTTTATTTATCAAATAAAAAACTTTACCTATGGAAACAAATGAAAAATTAAGGGATGAAATATTTAAAGTTATCAATAACCAAATTAAGGATAATAATCCTCCAGAAACTAAAGAAGCATATGACCGATTGCGCAAACAAGGATTTGATGATTTGCACACCAAACAATTACTTGGACAATGTTTAGCAATTGAATTATTTGATATAATTAAATTTGATAAGCCTTTTGATAATGAACGATACAAGAAAAATTTATTAGCTTTACCCAAAAATCCTGTATAAGTTAAAATTAAAATAACCTAAAAAGAAAAAACAATTATATCAATATTATAAAAAAACTCGTGCGATAGCACACCAATAACTCCTCTCCATTCTAGGGAGTAGGTGTCTGTAAGCGGAGAGGGTTAAAATTTAAACTTTATTACATCCATTATCACACTAAAATAAAAACACCCCTATTGTGGTGTAAAAATTAGCACAAAGCACTTCCGAAAATTGTATATAGCTTTTCGTAAAGAGGAAATAAAGAAAAATCAATTGCGGAAATACAATTATAAAGGTGCAATAACAAAATCATAAAAAAAGGAAAATATCAACGATTATTAATATATTTGTATTATGACAAAAAATATTCAATATACTGATATCGAGATTGATAAATTAACAAACAGTATTGAAAATACTTTTTCTGGTGATAGATTTGAAACTGAATTACTTCCTGTTTCAAAAGCCGATTTAAAGTTGGTGAAAAAAGGGAACGGTTGGCAATTCGATTGGAAATATGAATTTGAACAAACTGATAGATACGTTTTCAAACTAACAATTGAAGGAAATCCGAATGTGATTCAAGGTTTAATAAGTTTCTCTGATGAAAAAGACCATCTTTTTATGCATTTAATCGAAAGCGCACCTTTCAATAAAGGAAAAAATAAGATTTATGTTGGAGTAGCAGGGAACTTGGTTGCATTTTTGTGCAAAGAATCATGGGATAGAAAATACGAAGGATTCGTATCTTTTATTTCCAAAAATCGATTAATTAAACATTAAGAAAATACTTTGGGAGCTGTTCATGTTGGAAATCACAAAATGGTTATTTTCCCTAAAGAAGCATTGAAATTAATTAAAAAATACTTTAAAATTTAAGATATGGGATTCGTTAGAGAACCAGAGGGAGTCGATTTTGTGGTTAATCCAAGACCATTAAAGGATTATGAGAAAAAACAAATAAGTGATATTATTGCGCATTACAAAAAGACTGGAGAAATAAAAAAAATTTCACCCTCTAAAAAGACTAAAAAGAAACAAACTTTGTAAATTAAAAAATCTCGTGCGATAGCACACCAATAACTCCTCTCCCTTTTAGGGAGCAGGTGCCTGCAAGGCGGAGAGGGTGATAATTTTAACTATATTACATAGATTATCCCAATACCCCCTATTGTGGTGTAAAAATAAGTACAAAACACTTCCAAAAACATTACAACACTTTTCGTCCATCAAATCCCCGTTTGATAATTTTGTTTGAGGATTATTTATCTATTTTTTGGAAAGCAATTTTTATTGCTGTTTTAAAATTGATAATCGCTTCTTGAGTATAGTAAATATTTTGTTATAAGCCATTTTAAAGCTATAAAAACAAACAATTTGAACTAAATATTTTGTAAATTTGTTAAGGGTTTAAAAATGAAAAGTATGTTCAACACGATAGAAATAGACAGAAGTAATCTAACAATAATGGGAGTTAAGTTTTCGGACTTAAAGACCTTAGAAAGTACTGCAAACGCTTTGGGAAGTAATATGTTTGAGGGGTTTAAACCAACACCAAAAGGCATTGAAATCATTAGAGATTATGTAACAGGAAAAATATCACTATCAGAACTTGTGGCTTTTGCCAAACAAAGAGCCTATGTCTAATTCCTACAAATACATAGACCCCGACTTCACATACACAGACCCAAATACAGGACTTTTAAGAAACTTACAAGACATTACAGACTCAGATGTGTTGCTTTTCTTTAAGAGCAGTGCAGTAACAAAACGTCTTAAAGAACTTTATGAAAACCCAATAAAAATCAAGAGTATTAACAGCCTTTTTAAAATACACAAACATTTATTTCAAGATATTTACGTTTGGGCAGGCAAAAAAAGGATAGTAGAAATAAGCAAAGACGGTAAGCAATTTTTCCCTACTTCTCATTTTAACAATGCTTTCAGATATATTGATCAAATAATTGTTGAGTTTAAGAAAATTCCTAAAGACAATAAAAAACTGATTACTGAAAAATTAGCGGAAATTTTAGATAACATAAACTATTTACACCCATTTAGAGAGGGAAATGGACGTACTCAAAGAGAATTTTTAAGACTGTTGGCATTAGAAAAAGGCCTAATTCTTAATCTAAACCCGCCAGACAATAAAAATGTTTACGAACGATATATGAAAGGTACTATTGAGAGTGAGCTAAAAACTTTATCAGAATTAATTTTTGAACTAATTGAAACTAATAACAAATACAAAAATGGCTAATAATGCTGTAAAAAACTCGTGCGATAGTTCACCAATAACTCCTCTCCATTTTAGGGAGTAGGTGCCTGCAAGGCGGAGAGGGTATTATTTAAATTTTATTTCATCGATTATCCCACTAAAATAAAACACCCCTATTGTGGTGTGAAAATAAGTAAAAACCACTTACAAAAACTTTACAACACTTTTCGCCAATCAAATATCCATTTGAAAATTTTGTTTGAGGATTTTTTTATCTATTTTTGGAAAATTTGCAACAATTTTAAAATTGATTATATATTTTATAAAAAAATAAATTAATTTTAAAAACATTTGATATTATATTTACGGAGAGTTGAAAACAAAAAAAAGGAACTCAATTACGAATTCCTTTTTAAATCTTCTACTTGATTACGTTCCAATTA
>JBEEPA010000100.1:0-5656 GCA_041191385.1 Bacteroidota bacterium
AAGGCTACCCAAAATTGGATAGCCTTTTTAATTTTATAAGTTTTACAAATTATTTTGCAACAACCTCTTTATTCATTACAATGTTTTGTTTACGAATAGATTCTTTATGAATAGATTGTAAAAACTCTTTTACAAACTCTTCACCCAAGCCCATTGCTAAACCTAAAGCAATACGTTTATTTACAATTTCTTCCCATCTACCAACTTGTAAAATTGTAACACCATTATCTCTTTTGTAAGCGCCAATTTGTTCAGCTAATTTCATACGAGTAGCTAGATGTTGAAATAACTCATCGTCGATTTTATCAATATCTTTACGTAAACTTTCTAATTTAGAACCAAATTCAACATTATCAGAAGATGCAGTACGGAATTTTAAGTTATTTAAAATTTCGTTTAAAGCAGAAGGTGTAACTTGCTGCGCAGCATCACTCCAAGCAACAGATGGTGTTATATGAGATTCAATCATTAAACCACTCATATCTAAATCTAAAGCCTTTTGTGAAATATAAGGGATTAAATCTCTATTACCAGCAATATGAGATGGATCACAAACGATATCTAAATTAGGGTATTGTCTTTTTAATTCGATAGCCATATCCCACATTGGAATATTACGAAAAGGTGTTTTTTCAAATGTAGAAAAACCACGGTGGATAGCACCTAAACGTGTAATACCAGCTTGGTTAATACGTTCTAAACCTCCAATCCACAAAGATAAATCTGGATTAATTGGGTTTTTTACCAAAACTGGAATATCAACACCTTTTAAAGCATCAGCTACTTCCTGAACAGAGAAAGGGTTAACTGTAGTACGTGCACCTACCCACAAAATATCTACACCAGCTTTTAAACACTCCTCAACATGGGCACCTGTTGCTACCTCAGTTGCAATTAACATTCCTGTTTCTTTTTTAGCAGTGTTTAACCATTGTAGCCCAATTGGTCCTATTCCTTCAAAAGCATTAGGACGAGTTCTTGGTTTCCAAATACCAGCTCTTAATACATTAACTTTACCTAAAGCAGCAATTTCTTTGGCAGTATTTACTACTTGTTCTTCCGTTTCGGCACTACATGGTCCGCTAATAATTAAAGGTTTGTCTAATCCTAACCCCCAATCTTTAATTTGTTTTACGTTTAAACTCATTGTTTTATATTTAAAAAGTTAAAAAAAAACCCCGACAAATTGCCGAGGTATGATTTATTTTAGTGTAACACAAAAACTATCAAACCCGGCTACGCCGAGAAGTAATAATAGTAATATGCGTTAAATTTTTTCTTCATAATGATGCAAATATACTAGCTTAATTTAATTTGTGCAAATAAATTTTAAATATTAATATTTAAATAACATTAGATAACATATTTAGGGGCTTAATTTTTATCGATTAAGCCCCTTGAAATTTAGTTTTTAACCACCTTAAAATTAGCTGTTTTATTGTTGTTAACAACTTGCACAAAATACAATCCTGGTTTTAAATCGTTACCAAAAATAGAGTTGCCATCATGATTAAAAGTTTGAACCAATTGTCCGTTTACACCAAATACACTTACTTGTGCCAATCCATTAAATTGCAGTTGGAAATTTGTAGAACTTGGATTTGGAAAAATTTTAACCTCCATTCCATTTAAATTAATGGAATTTGTTATTAAACAAGATGAATGATTCGGGTTTACTGTAACCGTTACAGGCACTCTATCACAAGCCGTACCCGAAGTTAATTTTAAATTAGCAAAATTTCCATAATTTGTAGCCGCTACATAAGCATCACCGTAAGGAGCGCTCCAATCATGAAAACAATTTTTCACACTTGTTAAAACACCAGGTATGCTAAAATCCTGAGCAGGTAAGGAATTATCAACCCAAACATTCCCAGTAGTTCCTACACAATTTAAATAATATGTTCCAGGCGCAACAGTCCAATTTAAAGCAAACTCTTGTTTAGTACTTACATTATTAAAAGTTTTGGTATGTACTACCGTTGTACCATTACTTCCAACTAAATTAATTTTTAAATTTCCTCCACTTGGATGAACAGTAACAGCATTTAAAGTTACATCAGTTAAAATATCTAATTTAGTTGCGTAAACTTGAGCATCTGCTTGCCAACCACCGCTAAAATCTGATTTCAAAGTAGCGTATTCTGTAGCTTGCGCACCTGTGCCACCCATCCACAAAGTAGTTCCTTGCGTGCCAACGGTTTGATAATCATATTGATCACTCGTTGCTAAAATAATACTACTTTGTTCTGTAGCATACCAATTTACCACTTCCGAAGCCTGAATGTTTGCAACTCCATTAGCCGAACAAACAAGTACATCATCTGCAAAAGGAGCTTTTGAAGTAACAGTAGCTGATGCTTGAATAGATGAACATCCAGTTGCAGAAACACTAATTTGGTAAGTCCCTGCTCTTTTTACCAAATAGCTTGTTCCTGTTGCATTTTCAATAATATTCCCATCTTTTCTCCATACAAATGATTTTCCTGCTGCATCCATTCCTGTATTTAAAGTAACACTAACAGGTTTACACAATTCATAAGGCCCCCCTAAATCAATTGTACCTAAATTTGCAGTAATCTCTACTTCATCCGATTGAAAACAACCATTTTCATGAACTTCAAGAGTATAAATCCCAGCTTGTGTTGCGTTATATGTTGTTGCAGTTGAACTTAAATTTACTAAAGTTGTATTTCCTCTTTTCCAAGTAAAAGTTCTTCCATTTGCAGTAGGTATATTTCCATTTAAAGTAACCTGAGTTAAACCACAAATACTTTGATTATTTCCTAAATTTGGTTTTGGTGCCGAACACTGATAAGGTAACATTGCATCTGCAATCACCTTTAATAATGAATACTCATCTGTTCTATCATAAGTAACTTCCCAAATCATAATACCACTTCCTCCAGCATTCATGATATAATTAACTTTATCAATTAAAGTTTGTTTTCCATTATAATAGTACTCACCTACATTATTTGAATTAAATGCCGCTGAAGGATTTCCAGCACTTAAATTACTGTAAGCGTGGGTATAAATTGCTGCACCTCTATTAGATTGATGGCGAGCATAAAAAGGAACGCCTAAAACAATTTTTTCAATCGGACAACCTTTAGCAACCCAATCCACAACATTGTTAACAGCATCAGCATAAGAAGAATGATTAGGATCATTACCACTAATACCATAACCAATATCATACGACATTAAATTTAAGTGATCGATATATTGAAAAGCATCAGGAGAACAATAATCTGTATGATAAACTCCTTGCGCACCTACACTTGGTGTTTCACCACCTACAGCAATAGCAATTTCCCATTCATCTCTTTTACCTCTAGCTACAAACTCATCGTGAACAGCTTTTAATATATTTACATGCGCAGTTCTTGCAGATTGCGAAGTAGGAAATTCCCAATCCAAATCAAATCCAACAATTCCATGTGTTTGCATTATATCTGCAATCTCTTTAGCAAAATTTTGTCGGGCTGTAACATTATTTCCAATTGTTTCAAAAATTGATGAATACGTTGCACCTCCAGAGGAAAAATGCATTTTAACACCATTATTGTTACAATAGGTTTTAAAATTAGTAAAATGACTTAATGAAGTTGGGTCTGGCAAATTACCGGATGCATCAGGCTGAATAAAACCGTAGATACAATCTGTCATTTGATCCCATTTTAAGCTTGCCATTCGTGATGCCGCCTGACTTAAACTTGCATCTAAATAACCTACCACAATTTGCGAAAAAGTACTGTTTATGCTTATGCAAAATACTAAAATTAAGCTCCAATGTGCTTTAAATTTTCTCATAAGTAAAAGTTTAAATTGAGTAATTATGTTTAAAATATACTTTGAAATTTTTAAAAAAAATAAAAAACTAAAGTTAAACATAAAACGCTTGTAATTTATTAAGGTTGTGATTTTGTTGAAAAAAATTGATTCTTTTTCAATATTTTTATTGAAACAACAACCAATTAATCAACTTGTCGTAAAGAAAATATTAAAATCAAATTCATGAAAAACATTTTTATAACAGAATGCCCTCGAGATGCTATACAAGGAATTTCAACTTTTATTCCAAGTAATCAAAAAGTAGAATTTATAAAAGCATTGTGCAAAGTAGGTTTTGATGTTTTAGATATGGGAAGTTTTGTATCTGCTAAAGCCGTTCCTCAATTACAAGACACGCATGAAGTATTAAAAATGTTGAACAAAAATGATAAACAAAACACTCAATTTTTATGCATTGTTGCCAATACTAAAGGAGCAGAATTGGCAATACAAGAAGAATTGGTTGATATCATTGGGTTTCCATTTTCAGTTTCAGAGGAATTTCAATTGCGAAACACAAATTCAACAAGAGAAAAATCATTGGAAACCGTAAAAGAAATTTTACATATCTGTAAAAATAAAAAAGTTAGAATTTATCTTTCGATGGCTTTTGGCAATCCATATGGAGAAAATTGGAATACAGACATTTTATTATATTGGGCAAAAAAACTGGTAGATTTAGGCGTGAAAGAATTGGCGTTAAGTGATACAATTGGAAATGCTGATGATGAAAAAATACATCAAATTTTCACATTATTCCAAAAACATTTCCCTTCCATAATAGTTAGTGCACATTTTCACAGCAATCCCGAAACTACACCAAAAAAATAAACACAGCCCACAGTGCAGGTTGTAAACATTTTGACGTTGCCATAAACGGAAAAGGTGGATGTCCGTTTGCAAAAGACGAATTAGTAGGCAATATCTCAACCCAACAATTTTTAAATATAATACCTTCCGAAAAAATAAATAATATAGCTTTACAAAACGCAATTTCAATAGCAAATACAATATACAACACTTATCATTAAAGTGAAATTTGATAAATCTTTAAACTCATCGCTAGTGTTTTATCTATCCTATTTCTGATTTCAAAGTTTTAAGCTTTGCGAACGAATTCCGATTTTAATCCCATTGCGCCAAATCCATCAATTTTACAACTGATATTATGGTCGCCTTCGGTTAAAATTATCTTTTTAACTTTAGTGCCTGCTTTTACAGGATTAGACGAACCTTTTACTGGTAAATCTTTTATCACAATTACACTATCCCCGTTTACCAATATATTTCCATTGCTATCTTTAACCTCTAAAATATCCAATAAACTTTCTGGTTTTTCTTCCCATTCGTGCGCACATTCTGGGCAGTTATAAGTGTTTGAATTTACTAAATATCCATAGGGATTTTCGCAAATTGGACAAGTTTTAAAATCTTCCATAAATTTCAATGATTAATTTGAGGTTTAGATTTCCCCTAAGGAAACCAATAAAATAGCTAAAATGGCAAAAGCAACACTCCATTTTTTGTTTATTGTAATACTTTCTTTGTAAAGAATAACTCCTAAAATACTGGCTAAAATAATTACACCCATATTGGATACTGGAAATGCAACCGAATTGGGAATGTTTCCCTCCGACATAGATTTTAAAAAGTAGTTGATGGATGCAAAGTTTGGAACACCTAAAATAATCCCGCCTAAAATACTAATACCATCAATTTTTTGTTGATGAGCTAAAACTTTGTATATTAAATGAGCTAAACCAATTAATCCAGCAATTAAAAATAAATAACCCGAAAACAGAGCAGTTTCATCATTGGC